>NZ_CAUPYC010000003.1:0-133603 GCF_963515335.1 uncultured Paenibacillus sp.
CTCTTCCTGTTCAGTTCTCCCAGGCATAGCCTGGGGCTTAATATTTGAGTTATAGCGAATACTCCTCGGCCAATTTCATGATCTCCTCGTAAGCCTGTTCCGGCGTAATCGAGCCGAACATGATTTTTTCACCTACCGCCTTGTAATCCTTCTGGACGAAATTGGTCCACCCCTGCGGCTCCGGTACGTAAGTTTGCGCATCCGGGGCCGTATTCGTAATGAGATTGATGCCCATCTTGTCGGCTTCGCTCAGTTTCGGTGTCAGCTTCTCGACGATTTGGCCGGAAACCGGTACGCCGCGGGACGTTCCGAGAATTTCAGCCGCTTCCGGATCATTGATAAACCAGTCTATAAATTTCTTGGACGCTTCCACCTGCTTGGACGATGCGCTGACGCTCCAGAACATGGATGGCTTCAGCCACCCGCCGGCTTCCGCGCCTCTGGGCATCGTGACGAAATCAAACGCCCCGGGATTCAAGCTGTCTACCGCGGTCGACTGCGCCGCATGCACGACACGGGTCAATACCGTACCGTTCACCATCAAATCGGCTTGAGGATCCAATTCTTTGTCTGTGACGGAAACATCAGCCGGCGGCACGACACCTGCTTTACGCAGCTCAGCGAATTGATTCTGCCACTCCAGGAACGTTTCCTTATCGAGATTGATATCACCGTCTACGGAAAGAACCTGTCCTTTGCCTTTGCTGAGCTGATAATTCACATATTGGGCAAAAGCCGAGCTGAAATCAGGCAATGCGTATTTTCCATCGCCAAGCTTCGCCTTCGCTTCTTGACCGAAAGCGAAATACTGCTCCCACGTCCAGCCGTTCTGCGGCATTGTCAGGCCAAGTTGCTTAACGGCTTGCTTGTTGTAAGCAAGTCCTATGGCATTATTGCCGAGCGGAATGGCGTACTGCTTTCCCTTGAATTTGCCGGTATCCAGGAGGCCGGGGTCGATATCATCCGTAGCGATACCCGACGATAAGTCCGCCAATTGATTGCGTCCCGCATATTCCGCCAGATAGGATGCATCCATCTGGATGATGTCCGGCGCGTTTTGGGCTGCCGATTGCGTGGCGAGCTTATCCCAATATCCATCCCATCCGGAAAACTCCGTTTCGAACGTGACACCTGGATTTTTCTCGGTATACAGGTCCAATGCCTTCAGCGTGGCATCATGCCTGGCCTGTGAACCCCACCACAGAATTCTGAGCTTGACCGGACCCGGAGCATCGGCCCGGTTCACGGCGGCATTGCCGCTATTCTCCCCTGCTGCGCTCTCTCCGTTATTACCGCAAGCTGCCGCAACAAAAAGCATCGTACTCGCCAACACAACGGATATCCATTTACCAACCGTTCGTTTCACCTGACTTCCCCCTTCTGAATATGAACTATTATAGCGCTTACATTTTGATTATAGGCGACAAAGGCGACCCTACCTATACGAGAGATGCACAATTTCTTTTAAAAATGCATTTTTCTACCCTTTTACGGATCCTGCGGTAATGCCCTCCACGAAATGTCGCTGGGCCATAAAAAAGATGAGGATGGACGGCACGATCGACAATAGCGACATCGCGAGCAGTTGCCCCCACGGCACGGAGGATTGGGAGTCGACGAACATGCGCAGTGCCAAGCCAACCGTGTACTTGTCCACCGAGTTAATATAGATCAATTGACCGAAGAAGTCATCCCAATTCCACAAGAAGGCATAGATCCCGACGCTTACGAGCGCCGGCTTGGTCAGCGGCAGCATGATTCTCCAATAGATGCCGAACCAGCTGCACCCGTCTATCTTGGCCGACTCGTCCAGCTCTCTCGGAATGCCCCTGATAAACTGCACCAGGAGAAACACGAAGAAAGAGCCCCCGATGCCGCCGGCCAGCGTATGCGGAACGATGAACGGCAAATACGAATCTACCCAGCCCCAGCCGTTAAACATGACATATTGGGGAACGAGAGTGACCTGATGCGGCAGCATGAGCGTGAGCAATAGGATGGCGAACCAGAAGCCGCGAAGCGGAAAATCGAGCCGCGCAAACGCAAATGCGGTCAAGCTGCATGAAATAAGCGTCGTGATCAGCACGCCGGCAATGAGCTCAAACGTGTTGACATAGAAATCAGTGAACGTAAACCCGGGGATGGCCTGCCACCCGTCACTGAAATTCCGCCATACGGGTTCAGCCGGGAATAATCCCGGATCCTTCATTTCCGCATTCGTCTTTAAGGACGCGCCTATCCACCAGAATACCGGGTACATCATCGCAAGGCTCAGCAAGCCGAGCACGGCATTTTTCTGCAGCAGCTTGAGCCGGGATTTGTTCGTCAACGCGCTTTCCTCCCCTCATTCTCGTAATGGACCCAGTATCTGGAGCTCAGGAAAATCAAAGCTGTGCAAACCGCGATCATGACGAGCAGGATCCAGGCCAGCGCGGAAGCGTAACCCATCTGCAGCCGGCCGAAAGCGCGGTCGTATAAATAAAGCGCATACATATACGTCGAATTGATAGGCCCGCCTTCCGTGATAATAAAAGCCTGCGTGAACATCTGAAAGGATCCGATCGTCTGTAAAACCAGGTTGAACAGGATGACCGGAGACAGCAGCGGTATCGTGATGTTGAAAAATTGCCGGAACCGGCCAGCCCCGTCTACGGACGCCGCCTCGTACAGCTCGGAGGAAATTTGCTTCAATCCGGCCAGAAAAATGACCATGGAAGAGCCGAACTGCCAAACAACCAACAAAACGAGTGTACTGAGCGCCGTATTCGGGTTGGTAATCCAACTCACGCCCTGGATACCGAACAAGGCCAGAAACTGATTGAACAGGCCGTCTTTTGCAAAAATGTTTTTCCAGAGGATCGATACGGCAATGCTCGTTCCGATCAACGACGGCAAATAGATCATCGTTCGATAGAAGGACATGCCGCGGATATTTTGCTTTAACAGGATAGCCACTAACAAGGCAGCCGACAATTTAAGCGGAACCGAGAAAAGGACGAACAACAGCGTCACCTTGAGCGATTGCGCAAATGCGGCATCGGCCGTCAGGATTCGTTCATAGTTTCCCAACCCGAACCATACGGGCGTTTCCAATAAAGAATACTTGGTAAAAGAGAAATACAACGATTGCGCCATGGGCCAGAAGGTTAACAAAAGGAGGCCGATCAGCCATGGCGACAGAAACAAATAACCTGCCACAGGCGATTCCCATCGGCCAAGAAAACGTCTCACCATCATTTCTGTCACACCTCTTTACGATGTCTTTTGTCCAGTATAGAGGTGCCTGGAGGTTCGATAAATAGGAGCGATCCACAATTTCTTTTGAATTTTCACAATCTGATCACAAGAAACACCGGCATTCTGTGGTTCGAATGCCGGTGTTCTTTGCCTTACTGTTTTAATAATTCGGTCGGATTGTATCCGTTATACTTTTTGAACAGGGTGCTGAAATACGGGACATTCTTATACCCCACCTGTTCGGCGACCTCGTAAATCAAATGCTTCCCTTCCAAAATCAATTTCTTCGCCTTCTCCATGCGCACCCGGGTCAGGTAACTGTTGAACGATTCCCCCGCCGCAAGCTTGAAAAGATGACTCAAGTAATTTCTGGAAATATGCAATCGGTCGGCAAGCTCGGTAATCGTGATCGGCTCGGCGTAGTGGTCATGAATATATTGGATGATAAAATCGACGGCTTGACGGTGCTTGATGTTCTCTCCGCCGCCGCGCTGCTCGCAGATTTGCCCGATTCTGGCATCAAGCCATGCCTGAAGCTGCTGCAAGTCCGTTACGGCAGCCAGTTCGCTTGCAACCTGCGCGATCGGATATGCGTCCTCCAAATCGATTCCGGATTCAAAGAGCGCATAAGTGAAAATCGTCCACAATTCCATGCCGAGCCCTTGAAGATCGCGGGCGGGAACGTCTTCCCGCCTATTCAACTGGAAATAGTCCTGCAAGATCGCTTTCGCATTGCTTTCCTGAAAAAGCTTGACCGATTCCGCCAGCTGCTGATAAAACTTCACGGAGCGGAGGGAAATCGGGCGCGCCTGCTTGCCGCTTTCTTCGGCATCGGCATAGCGGTATAAGTGAACACCGGCAACCGGAGCGGTATGTTTGGACAGAATGGCCTGAAAAGCCTCTTCCGTTGAATCCGCTATGGCTTCGACCTTTGGCTTCCGCTTGCCGATGCCGATATACAGCGAAATATTCAGGAAGTTCCTTACATGGCGGATGATTTGCTCACCCAGGCGATAGAGCAAACGATCCGTTTCTTCGCCTGCGTCCATAGGCAGGTGAACGATCACGGCGGAATAATTGCTGAACAGATCGATATAATGACAATCGATCGACAATTGCTCCGTTAACTCCTGCACGATATTGGCAACGGCGAAGCGGAAAAGGTTGACGTCCTTGGCCGGGGCCTTGACGATCCGGTCCGTACGGATCATCTCGATTCCGATTACGACATGACTGCGCTCGTTCCAATAGCGGCAGGCTTCCGGTATCATGCCGTCGCCCAGCAGCGATGTTGTGTGAGCCGTGCCGATCGCAACCGATTTGATCCATTCCCGCTCGATGAAAGGCTCATACACTCTAAGCTTATCCAGCAGATTTTCGTGCCTATGCTTCTGCATCAGTTCCTCTTCCAATTCAGCGATCGTTCGTTGAAGCACGCTGCGAATCGTATGCACGGTCACGGGCTTGCTTAAATAATCGCTGATGCCCAGACGCAAAGCTTGTCTTGCATATTCAAATTCCGAATACCCGCTTAATATAATAATCTTGCCGCTGTACTCTTCGTTTGCCAGCCGTTCTACCATATCCAGGCCGTTCAGTACAGGCATGTAAATGTCGGTAATGACGATGTCCGGCTGGCATGCCCGCAACAACTGGAGCCCCTGCTCCCCGTCTGCGGCTTCTCCGACCCATTCGGCATCCAATTCCGCCCAAGGAATCGCGTTTTTAAGGCCTGCAAGCACATTGTAATCGTCGTCGACGATCGCAATTTTCCACATGTTCACTCCCCCATTCCTTCCTTGTCCCGCAAGACGGGTATCCGGATAAGCGCCGATGTTCCGGACGGCAGATTGGGCTTTAATTCAATGGACGCTTCTTCTCCGAAGTAGATATGAATTCGCTCGCGGACATTTTTGAGCCCGTATCCCCCGGTCTGTCTCGTTTGGGGTTCCCGCCAATCCGCCTTTAAACCGGCGCCGTTATCGGAGATCTTGAACTGAACGACGTTCGGTTCCGCCTTGCGGGCATATATGGTTATGGCACCCTCCTTCCTCCCGTGAAAGCCGTGTATGACGGCATTCTCGATAAACGGCTGCAGGGTCATTTTGGGAATATAGAGATGCCGAACCTCTTCGGGTACATCGATCCGGCATGTAAGACCCTCTCCTAAACGAATTTGTTGAATCTCGATATAGCATTCTACGTGGGTCAACTCTTCGCGGATGGTGATCAAGCTTTCTCCATTGGATAAGCCAATACGGAACATCCTCCCCATCAGCTCCAGAATGCGGCTCATTTTCTCCTGCCCGGCCCCGATAGCCATCCAGTTCAGCTGATCCAACGTGTTGTATAGAAAGTGTGGATTGATCATCGCTTGAAGCGCTTTAATTTCCGCTTCTTTCTGCCGGGCGTATTGCTCCTCCAACGAAGTATACAACCCCTGAATCCGCTCGATCAGCTTGCGGTATCCGATGAACAGCGTTCCGAATTCATTGCGGTAACCTTCCGGCAGATGGATGCGATTTACATTGACGGAGTTGCGGCTCATTTCCTGGAGCAGCAGCCGGATCGGCTTGACGAACTGCCGGGCGAACAACAGCGTAAAAACAAGCGCGAAGACGATGGCCGTGCCGCCGACAAGCAGCAGGACCACAGCGATCCTGACGCTTCCGCTGGTGATTTCTTGCCAAGGGGTAAACTCCACGAGCGTCCAATTGCTGTTGAATTGCTTGGCCCATACCATCAGATATTGCCGGGTGTCGTCTTCCTCTCCCAAACGGATTCGAACCGATCCCGAATCGCTTTGTATATCTTTCATATAAGCCTGAACCTGTTCCTCCGGGAATCGTTCACCGATCATCGCTATGGGGCGGTTTCCCGAATCCAGCAGAATCCGGTTGGCAGATGCGCTCCCGCCTTGAATCGCGCTGTTGACGGAAGAAGCGCTTACATTGAATAACAGGAGCCCCCGGTATTCCCCGGTTACAGTGTATACTTTACGCGCAAAGCTGACGACCTGGATATCGCCCTGATTCGATCGCACCGTTCTTTCCCCTATCCACACAAAATCGGTATCCTCAACGGCGTCGACGTACCAACTCTCCTCTCCGATGCTGTCATACGGCACAAAACGAACCGGACTTTGAGCCGGGGGCTGGAATTGAAATGTTTCTTTCACAAAGTAATAAACCGACTCGATATCCGGAGTCACATACGTAATCTGAGCCAGGAAGGATGCCAGCTCCGATTGCTTCCGATAATTCGAATAGGCATCGGTTGGCGTTGTGGCATCAAGCAGATTTACATTACGGGTGGCGGATAAAGAGATTTGTTCGATGGCATTCAATTGAATGACGACTTTGTTGTAAAGCTCATTGAGCAAGGCTTGTTGATAATACGAGGTGTTGGAAACGGTCTGCCTGGACGAAAAGGAATAAGTGATCAAGATCACGGATACGAGAAGTACCGTAATCAGGGCAGCGGTAACGCCAAAGAGCAGGTGAAAAATCCGTCGTTTTCTGAACACGCGGCTTCACCTCCCTTAGCTTGTTCGCAATCAAAATCAGCAATTTTCTACAATATGATAAATCAAAATGAACCGATGAATCAACTCCCTCGTGAAATCAGGCCTGCATTTTACGAGTTAAACGTGCATCAGCATCTTCGCGCTGCCGGTTTCAAGAAGAAATACGGACTCGATTACTTCTCTCTGTTTCAACTCGTATTTGCACTCTTATTCCACCAGAAAAACTGGTTCCGCTTGCTCGAAAGCGACAAAGCCGAGTCGTTTCCCGGCAAGGATGCGGTGTACCGCTTTTTGAATCAGATGACTTATAACAGGCGTCGTTTCCTTACCGCTCTCAGTAGCTTTGTCGTTAATCAAATGAGTCCGCTCACGTCGCTCAAACGTGTAAAGGTCTTCATTTTCGATGATTCCATGTTTGACCGAAATCGGAGTAAGAAAGTCGAGTTGCTCGCGCGGTTTAAGGATCATGCCACCGGCGCTTTCTACAAAGGTTTTCGCATGCTCACGATGGGGTGGTCAGACGGACATTCGTTTGTACCGCTGGACTTATCTCTCATCGCACAAACAAGAATGAATGGCTGGCCATTTTATCCACGATCTTACGCTCAGCGCCGAAGAAGTCATTGAGATCACGGCATGCGCTGGGACATTGGGGTCTTCTTCAAATGCACCAAATCGTTGTTGCGCTTGCAAAAGTAATTTCAAGGGCGATCCTACGACTTACTCTTCAGCCATACTACAATCGTCTTTTCCCGCTATATTTCTGATGGCGTGGCAGCACCGGCAAGGCACAGACGCTCGTTCCTTTGGAGGGCTATTCTATTTGCCTATTTCAAGCTGGTCGCACCGAAAGTTGAGTTATTAAGCTGACGCCGATTTAGTTTCGGCGCCAACTTGCAGCCTATGGGCTTTTCAACTGTCTAATCGTAAATAAATTGGAGCATTACTTGCACTGTTCGGCTTGACTATTCCCTCTAATATACAGAACAAGGCTGGAATCACTTCAGTATAGTAGCGAGACCCTGCTTGGAATCGATATTTTTCTCCATGGTGTCCGCTTGAACTTCCCAGTTGTCGAATTGGCCGTAAGCGGTATAGATGGTCGAGCCCGTCGGCAGCTCCGGATGCTCGTTCTCGCCGTTCGTCCCCCAGTTAACCCACCCGGAATCGTTGCGCTGCACATTCTGATACCGGGCCACCACGTTGCTCGTGTACCATACCATCGCATAGCCGGTAGCTTCGTTCAGCTCGGCCGTCTTGTTCGCGCTCATGGGGAAAATCGTTTGTTCCGGCGCGCCGTTGACATCCACCGGTTGATCACCGAACAACACGTTCCCGTTCCTCCCACTTTCGTGCACCTGCCTGTGGGATTCGGGAATAATGGTCGAGATATGGTGCTTGATTTCCTCCGCCGTCAGGATCCCTTCCTTAATACAGAACAACTGCCAGAAATAATCCCAGGACACCTTGTTGATATCGTCTCCGATGCTGTCCTTATATGCCTTGATATTGGGGCTGTTCTGCTCGTCGGCATGCTCCAGCAACTCGTGTACGCCTTCGGACAGGATGTTGGCGTACAGGTCGCCTTTCCGGTAATAGGTGCCGCCATACGAAGCGAACGAGGTGAAAACCCTGTCTCCTTTGCCGCTCTCGAATTCATCGCCTACCGTAATCTTGTTCACGACGGGGATCCCGTCAACGGTCGTCGAGAAGTCATCGACATCGTATTTTCTCCGAAACCACGGCGTACCGTAGAAGAACTCCCACGTAATCGTGAACTTCTTCCCCTTCAGGTTCTCGTCCAATCCGTCGGGCACGGTTCCCTTAAACAAATATCTGCAATAGAGCGGACCTTCCTCCTCCACGATGCAATCCACGGTTGTGTGCTCGGGGGGA
Source organism: uncultured Paenibacillus sp. (assembly GCF_963515335.1). Taxonomy (NCBI): domain Bacteria; kingdom Bacillati; phylum Bacillota; class Bacilli; order Caryophanales; family Paenibacillaceae; genus Paenibacillus; species uncultured Paenibacillus sp. Next base: position 8,660 of record NZ_CAUPYC010000003.1, read on the forward strand.
TTGATCAGCCCGTTCTTCGGCGTGAAGAACGGTCCGTAGAAACCGCCGATCGCATTGGAATAGTCCTTGATCAGATTTTTCCCTTCCGCCTTGGCTTCGAAGTACCGGATTCCCCACTTGCCGTAAGAAGTGCCGTCGGCGATCCCGGAGCACAGCTCCAGGATATAGTAGCCCGTATCCAATCTTCTGAACCCATCCGCCTGGGTCACGTCGAGCTTCTCGATTCCCCGGAACATCCGCTCGGCCGCATCACGACCGGCTCCCTCTTCCTCGGGAGATGATCCGGGTTATTGAGCATAATCTGAAATTTATAGGTGAAGTTGTGATTGTTGGCTCGTATTGTCCATGTTCTTCGATTTCATCCATGAAAGGTAATTAGGGTCATCCAGCATCGCTAGTGGCGAAGAGCTTCTTTATAATTGCCGAAACCAAATTTCATATTTTCTTCTCTCTTTAGACACTAATAATCGCCTCTCTCAAAAAGAAAAGGCGACGTTGTATTCGTATTTATTGAATTGCTTATTCTACTTCTTCTTCGCTTATAGTGACCTGTTTCGGTGTGTAATACTCCGCATCCATTTTCTTAAAACCTTTGTCCCAAGTAAGAACCTTGGTTCCTTTAGACTTTGATTTCTCGGCCAAAAAAATATCTGCGAAATCCAAATTTGTTGCCTTATACACTTTTACAGCATTGCGCACAATATCGGAAGCTTCTACGCCTTTCACATTGAGAAACTTCCATATTGCATCTGCGCGTTCTTCTCTGGTGAAACCGTAGTGTTTGTCTAGCACATAGAGCGTTTCATGAATGACTAACTGCTCGACCTCAAACTCTAATTTGCCTTGACTGAGCATTAAGAGGACTTTTTTCAAATGGTTGCTTAGTGGCCTCTTTTGGGAGTTAACCAAGATTTCCACCAAAATATTCGCATCGACCTCAAACCTATCCATGACTCCATCATACCTCCGTCTTTTGCCTCCTTATATCGTCGGTTATTAGCTCTTCCATGATGGAATCCCTTACTTCCCTAACGTCAACAAGTGGCTTGTCTGTTTTTAAAATTCCAACTACATCGAAAATGTCATATTGCTTTAGGGGTTCCACTGTTACTTTTCCATCTTGAATAACAAACTCTACACGATCACCTTCCTCTAAACCGAGCATCTTTCTTACTTTCACCGGAATGACCAATGCGCCTTTAGCGGATAACAATCCAGACGTGATCTTTTCCATGATTCATTTATCTCCTTTTACCAACTCAATCAATTTTGGTTTCCAATCTAAAATATTCGCCGTTTACTAAAATATCTACAGTTTTTCAAACTACTTTGGCTACAATCAGGTGTCAAAAGTTTGGCAAAGGTCAATCTCCGGCTAAGTAACATTAGTATACCATAACGAATTTAAAAAGACAAACATTTTAAAAATGTTAAACTTATTAAAAATGTTTGCATACCTATTATAGTCATTCTGACGAGAATTATTCACACAATTGGTGCAGTCCCTACTGAGTTGCATAAACCTTAGCCGGGTCTCCTCTTCCTTGAGATCAACCGTTCCTTGCTTAATTGAAACAATAAGCGATAATAACTGCCCATTATGAAAAAACCAATCAGATCAAAGGCTTGATCCGATGGGTTTAAACGTCTTTGCGTATGGAGCTCCAAATTTCGATATTATCCCCTGTTCCAACGTTAACAGCACGAACTTTGTAAAGAAACTGTAATATCCCCCTAAGGTTGCTTTCATATTGGCCTATTATAATGAACCCATGACCCCCCTTTAGTATATATTCTCTCTTGCAGCCTGCGGCTTTCGAGCGATCGAAGCGGCAGGCCCCTTTTTGTTCGGGAGGTTAACGATTTTCGGGATTAACTATTTTCGGCATTAAAGATGCTTCCGCATAAAAGAGAGCACCGCCGGCCAGAAATCAGGATCGGTCTCCGAGCAGCTATGGCCCGGCGCGTTCACGAACAGGTGCTCGATCGGCACCTGCTCCGTTACGGCCCGCAGATCGCCGGGATCGACATAGCCGTCCCGCAGCGAATGCACCATGAACAGCGGGCGGCGCTCACCCTCGTGATTGCGCCGGATCCACGCTGGGACATCGGTGGATTTCGCTTCTTTCCGGGAAATGCGGGCGCGCGCCAGCCATACTTTCGGAATGAGGATACCCAGCGGAAAAAAAGGCAGCTTCCGACGCTTCAGCTCCGAGCGGATCATCGTCTCGAAACGAAGCGGCGAAGAGTCGGTGACGACGGCTTTCACCGGCAGCCCTCGGCCATAGGCCAACAAGGCGCCGAAGCCGCCCAGCGAGTGCCCGAGCACCGCGATCCTCGTCGGGTCGACGCCGGGCTGGCGCGAGGCGGCCGCCACCGCCGCCTCCACATCGTCGCGGAACATGAAGCCCGACGGCGCTGCGACGGCATCGCTGTCTCCATGGCTGCGCGCGTCGAACATAAACACCGCATAGCCCGCTTCCATGAGAGGCTTCGTATAGCGAAGCACCCGGGAACGGTTCGAGCCCCAGCCATGCGCAATAATAACGGTCGGCCACGGATTCTCCCGTTCATTCGCCGGCTGCAGAAGCCAGCCGCGAAGCGTTTCGTTTCCGCTGCGGAACGTTACATTTTCATAAACCGCTTCCGGACTTGCTTCATTGGGAAGAAGCCGAGGGCGCTGACTGTTGGCCGCCGCCTTCCAGAAGCCCGCCAGCGCAGCCAAACAAACGCCTGCGCCGCCCGCAATCCATCCGATCATCGCTTTCCCTCTCCTCTCCTGCTTCTTATCGTTACAAGGATTTCACGATTTCTACATATTGTGCGGCTCTTGCCGTCACTTTATCGTATGCCTCTTCGGCCAGCCACTCCGGATGGAGCAGCTTGCTGCCCATGCCGACCGCGTTCGCCCCGGCCTTGAAATAATGGCCGATCGTATCGAGATCGACACCGCCCGTCGCCATCAACGGAATCCGGTCGAGCGGGGCGCGGATTTCCGCAAGGTATTTCCAACCAAGCGACGCCATCGGAAATATTTTGACGGCCTCGGCCCCCGCCTTCCAGGCCCGGACGATCTCCGTCGGCGTCATGACGCCCGGCCATACGGAAATGCCGCGCTCCATGCCGTAAGCGATGACCGCTTCATCCAAATTCGGCGAGATCAAATACTGGGCGCCCGCTGCCGCCGCTTCCTTCGCCATAGCCGTATCGAGGACGGTTCCGGCCCCAATCGCGACGTTTCCGTCATATCGTTCCCGCCAGCGGGCGATAATCGCGGAGGCCCCGTCCGTATTCATCGTCACTTCCATCAGCCTGATCCCGCCATCGACCAGCGCCTGCGCCGCCCGATCTGCCTTCTCCCCTTCGTATCCGCGAAAAATCGCGACGATTTTCTCCTTCAGCAAAAGCTCCAGCATCCCGTTCATTCCGTATCCGCTCCCATCGTTTTCGTTCATTGCCATTATATCACACACCGGATAGGCATTCGCCGCATACGATAACCCGAGCTTCACGAACAAACCGAACAAAGGAGCATTTCAAAAATGAGTAATCAGCCTATCGTTTACCAACAAGCACCGACCGACTGCGGCTGCGGCGGGTCGCGGGCAGGTTTGGGTCAATTAACGGGGGGAGGCACGCCTTTCCCGCCGGGTGGCCAGTTCCCTGGCGGACAGTTCCCCGGCGGCATGTTGCCGGGCGGTCAGTTCCCTGGCGGCATGTTTCCCGGCGGCCAGTTCCCTGGCGGCATGTTTCCCGGCGGCCAGTTCCCTGGCGGCCAGTTCCCCGGCGGCCAGTTCCCTGGTGGCCAGTTCCCCGGCGGCATGTTTCCCGGCGGTCAGTTCCCCGGCGGCCAGTTCCCCGGCGGCCAGTTCCCCGGCGGCCAGTTCCCCGGCGGCATGTGGCCACAGGGGCAGCAGCCGGGGATGTTCCCGCTGGGCTTATACCCGGGCGGCGAGTACCCGCAGGGGACGTTTCCAGGCCAGTTTCCCGGCGGGATGTATCCGTACCAACGCTTCGTTCCGGTCGTGGTGAAGGGCGGCCATTCATTCCCCGAGGTGACATGGGCCTATAACGTGCCTTACCGGGACGGCTTGACGATCTTTCAAGCATTGCTTGAAACGGGAGCCGTACGCTTCGGCCTGGAGGGTCAGCTGCAGTACGTCGACGGAATCGAGGTTGACGCAAGCCGCGGCGTGCAAACCGCCATCCTTCTGAACGGACGCACGGTTTCCGAAGAATATCTCGCTCACCGGCTGCAGCCCGGCGACGAGCTCGGTCTCGAACTGCTTGCCTGACGGTATAATCCAACCTGCTCGCACACGGCAAGCACGGCAAGGGCGCCCGAACCTGGGCGCCCCTTGCCGCTTCATTGATGGCTTCCCCTTTTTCACCCGTCCGGTGTAAGCTTGAAATGACAAAATCCCGTACCGCTTCATGATGAAGGCGATACGGGACTCGCGATTGAATAAGCAACCGTTAAGACAGCGGTTCGGACGGGTTGTTATAGCCGGCAGGCGACGGCGGCACCCAACCGATCGACGTGCTTGAGCTGCCCAGCGAGCGCAGATTGTCATAGAAATGCGCGGTTGACGCCATATAATACGGGTAAAGCCAAAGCAGGCCGATCCCGAGCGTGAGCAGGGAGAGCAAGAACCAGCCGATGAAGCTTAGATGAAGTACAAACAACCGCCACTTGTGGCCTGCCATCATGTCCTTGCTTCTCCGGATCGCTTCGAGCGGACCGATGTCCGGATTGTCGATCAGAATGAAATACGCTTGCGAATAACGGTAACCCGCAATAATACCCGGAACGACGAGCAGCAGCATCCAGAGGAACGTGAATATGGCGATCAATAAATAAAGTCCCAGCGTCTTGCCGAATCGCCGGAACCCTTCGAACATCGTCGCCACCGGCGGGTTCGCACTGCGGGCGAGTCCGAGGAAATAAAGCGCAATGCCCAGCGCGAACGCCCCGGAGATGAGCAGCGACACGATGGAACCGACAAGAGGAACCATTTCGGCCGCGATAAGAATCGCATAATAAATCAAGGTAATGGCAACCGCTTTACCCCATTTGCCGGACAAGCTTTCTCGAGCCGCAGCCCGAATTTCCGGTCTTGTAAGAAACCCGTTCATGACCTAACTCCCTTATCAAATAGTCATAGTCCCATTGTATGTATGATGCCGATCTCCTATGTCAAGATGTTGGCCGGGACTCGCTATCCACAATATAACAAATGATGGTTGCCGAATAAAGTCGAAAATTGAGGAAATCGCACCAATCAGAATCAGAACCCGAATTCGATACCGGAAGAGGCGGAAGCTTATGCTCGCAACCGTATCGCTGCGCACCTCGCGCAGGGACGACATGATCGACATTACCAGGCAGGCTGCTGCTCGGCCGCTGGCAGGGCCTCTATTCCTGCGAATTTGACGGCCCGCGCTTCCGAGCTATCATTAAATTGATGCAAGGTTGAATAATTCAGGAAATCTCAGCCATCCTATACCGGGGATATCAATCCACCATCAAACGGTAATCGGAGGGTACACATGTATACACAGAACGTTTCCCAGCAATTCCAGCAATGCGACCGATTGATCCAGCAGCTGGCGCAGCAAACGCAGCAAACGACGCAAATGTACCAACAAATGCTGCAGCAAGAGCAGCAGAACGCGATCATGCTCGAGCAGCTTGCGCAGCGCGAGCGGCTGGCGGTGCAAAATTTGCAAATCGCCATTCAGGGCCATGACACCGCCGTTCAACAGCTGCAGCAAATCGCCGACATCTGCAATCGTCTCGAGAGCTCCGTTCTGTCCGCCAACAACACCGCTATTTCCAGTCAGAACGCCATTTACGGCAGCATGAACCAACGCAGCTATTGATGCGGTAACCTGACCGGGCGGGAGACGCACGCCGCGCCCGCAACAAAAACAGACCGCCAAGCGCCGTTCATCCGGCGGCAAGGCGGTCTTTCTTGTATCGGCACGCGGCACAATCCGGCGGCTGTCCTCAATCCCTCTCAACCAGATTCCGGTTAAGATAGCCCTCCAGCGTCTTCGTCAAATCATGCACCGTATAGGCCAGATCATAATTCTCATAGGCGAGCTCGCATTCCGATTGATAGGCCATATCGTAATCATAATGCTCCAGATGGAAGTTGATGATATCCTCGGACAATCCCGTTCCGCGCTGGCGTTCGGCGACGGTCTCCCGATCCGCGTAGATGAAAATCCGCACGACGCGGTCCCCATACATCCCCTTCAGAATATCCGCGCCCTCGCGGTTGAGCACCAGATACACGCAGCCGTGCGTCTGAAAGCTCTGTTCAATGTCGTACTTGCGAATGCCGTAGCGGTTCGCTCCGATGCTGACGCTTTCGAGAAATTCACCCTGCTCCTCCAGCTGATCGTAAAGCGCATTCGAGATAAAGTGATAGTCCTGCCCGTTGACCTCGCCCGGCCTCGGCTCGCGCGTCGCGTAAGAGATCACCTTGGGAATGCCCAACGTTTGCCCCGCCGTGTACGCCACCGTTTTGCGGCCTGATCCGTCCGGACCGGTGTACACGAAAATCAACTCCCTGTCCTGCAATTCATACATGCCGTCAACCTCCTTCGTCCTGAAAGTGAGATTTCGCAATCATGTGCTGAATGTGCTGAATGTGACGGTGCGGCCTATTGTCCTATATTGCCTGCGATGTTTAATAAGTATACCGATAAAAGGCGGTTTTGGTCAATATCCGAACGTTTGCCTGTCCTTTTTCCGCTATATCTCACAATTACTCCTCCGAACTCGCCGTTATTTCATTATCCTGTCCATTTGACAAACGGCATTTCTTATTTATAATTATTATAAAATGCTACAAATACTAATAAGCGAATCGGAGGAAATGAAACCATGCACTACTCTACGATTATTATCGGCACCGGGCCTGCCGGCTTGACGGCGGCTATTTATTTGGCCCGAGCGAACCTGAGTCCGCTCGTCATCGAAGGACCGGAGCCGGGCGGACAGCTTACGACCACCACCGAGGTGGAAAATTTCCCGGGTTTCCCGGAAGGCGTCATGGGACCCGACCTGATGGCGAACATGCGCAAGCAGGCGGAGCGGTTCGGCGCGGCGGTTCGCACCGGCTGGGTGAACAACGTCGACATGTCCGATCGGCCGTTCACGCTTGAAGTCGAGGGCCAGGGGACGCTTACCGCGGACTCGCTTATCATTTCGACCGGCGCTTCGGCCAAATATCTCGGCATTCCCGGCGAGCGGGACAACGTCGGACGGGGCGTAAGCACCTGCGCGACGTGCGACGGCTTCTTTTTCCGCGGTAAAAAGATCATCGTCATCGGCGGCGGCGACTCCGCGATGGAGGAAGCGAACTTCCTGACGCGCTTCGCGTCCGAGGTCCGGATCGTCAACCGCCGCGAAGAGCTCCGCGCATCGAAAATTATGCAGGACCGGGCGCGCGGGAACGGCAAAATCGTATGGAGCCTGAGCCGCACGCCGCTTGAAGTCGTTGCCGGACCGCTCGGCGTCACGGGCCTCAAGGTCCGCAACAATGACACGGGTGAAGAGGAACTGCTGGAGACGGACGGCGTGTTCGTCGCCATCGGCCATACGCCGAATACGAAGTTCCTGCAGGGACAAATCGCGACCGATGAGACGGGCTACATTATGGTGAAGCCGGGAACGAGCGAAACGAACGTGCCGGGCGTGTTTGCTTGCGGAGACGTCCAGGACAACAAGTACCGGCAGGCGATCACGGCGGCCGGCAGCGGCTGCATGGCCGCGCTCGATTGCGAACGGTATCTCGAAGCGAACGTCCACACGAAGGTGCATGCATAAGACATCCGCCGAAGGACAGACTAACCGCTTGGATAACCAGGATTGGAAGGGAGATGACGGCATGGAAAAGATTCATGAAGCGCTGAACCGGCAAATCGCCAATTGGAGCATCCTGTACGTAAAGCTGCATAACTATCATTGGTACGTGACAGGTCAGCAGTTTTTTACTCTGCATGCCAAGTTTCAAGAGCTGTATGAGGAAGCCGCGCTGCACATCGACGAGATCGCCGAGCGGCTGCTCGCGGTGCAAGGCAAGCCCGTCGCCAGGATGTCCGATTATTTGAAGCTGTCCGGCGTGAAGGAAGCTTCGGGCAGCGAGAATGCGGTGCAGATGGTGGAAGCGGTCGCCGGCGATTTCACGACACTGGTGGGCGAGCTTAAGGAAGCCATTTCCGTGGCGCAGGAGGCGGGCGACGAGACGACCGCCGACATGCTGCTCGCGATCCATACCTCGCTTGAGAAGCATATTTGGATGCTGCGGGCTTTTGTGGGATAAGGGGCGCTCCGGTTGGGGCTCCGGTTGGAATCTAAACCCCAAGAACTCCAAAAGAACACAAGGGCGCTCTCCTGCGAGAGTGCCCTTTTTATTTAACAGCGTCTGCGGAAGTTTAGTGCCGCATTCCGGCGTTATTCCCCACATTCGCGGTGGGGTTGAGCAGAAACGAGCTTGGCGGTGTTACTTTTTCTGGTCGGCAATGCGTTCGTTCAGCTCGTTGAGATAGGTCCAGCGGTCGAGAAGCTCTTCCAGCTTCGCTTCCAGCGCGCTCTGCTGCTGCAAAAGCTCTTGCAGCCGCACGGAATCGCTGCCGGCTTGCTCCATCTGCGCCGCCGTGTCGGCCAGCGCCGCTTCCGCCTCCGCGATCCAACCGTCGATTTGCTCGAAATCCTTCTGCTCCTTGTAGCTCATCCGCAGCCGTTCCTTGCCGCCGCGCTCCTGCTCTGAAGCGGCAGGCCCCGCCGGCACGGCTCCTTTGGCCGCAGCCGGTTTTGCGCCGGACGCTTCCCTAGTGTCCGAGCCGCCTTTTTGCCCGACTCGCTCCGCATAATCGGAATAGTTGCCGACGTGCTTGGAAATGACGCCCTCCCCTTCAAAAGCCAGGATCCGGTCAACCGTCCGGTCCAGGAAATACCGGTCGTGGGAGACAACGTACACGACGCCCGGAAAATCGTCCAAATAATCCTCGAGCACCGTCAGCGTCGGAATATCCAGGTCGTTGGTCGGCTCGTCGAGCAGCAGCACATTCGGCGCGCCGACCAGCACCTTCAGCAGCTGCAGCCGGCGCTTCTCGCCGCCCGACAGCTTGCCGATCGGCGTCCACTGCATCGGGCCGTCGAAAAGAAAACGCTCGAGCATCTGCGCAGCCGACACCGTCGTGCCGTCGCCGGTGCGCACCTGCTCCGCCGCTTCACGGATGTAGTCGATCACGCGGATAGCGCCGTCCGGTTCATCGTGCTCCTGCGCAAACCAGCCGAGCTTCACGGTCGGCCCGCGTTCGATCGTCCCGGCGTCGGGCTCAAGCCGCCCGGCGATTAGCTTGAGCAGCGTCGACTTGCCCGTGCCGTTGCGGCCGACAATGCCGATCCGGTCCTCCGGCACGGCGATATCGCTGAAATCGTCGATCAGTGTACGATCGCCGAACCGTTTCGCCACATGGTCGGCCTCGACGATTTTTCTGCCCAGCCGCGATGACGCCACAGACAGATCCACTTTATCGGACGCCTTCAACGGACCCTCCGCCTGCATCGCCTCGAACCGGTCGATCCGCGCTTTCTGCTTCGTCGCGCGCGCTTTGGCGCCGCGTTTGATCCAGGCCAGCTCCTTGCGGAGCAGATTTTGGCGTTTGGCCTCGGACGCCGTCTCCCGTTCCTCCCGCTCCAGCTTCAATTCGAGAAACCGGCTGTAGTTCGCCGTATAGAAAAACGCCCGGCCGCGGTCCAGCTCCATGATCCGGTTGCTCACCCGGTCGAGGAAATACCGGTCGTGGGTGATCATGAGCAGCGCGCCCTTGCGTTTCTGCAGCGCTTGCTCCAGCCATGCGACCGATTCGTTGTCGATATGGTTGGTCGGCTCGTCGAGAATGAGCACGTCCGCCGGTTGAACGAGCGCCGCCGCCATCGCCGCCCGCTTGCGCTGACCGCCCGACAGCCGGCCCATCCGGGCTTCGTAGCCGGTAAGGCCCAATTTGCCGAGCGCCGCCTTCGCGTCGCTTTCGATCTGCCAGGCGTTCAGCGCATCCATCGCTTGGCCGGCACGTACAAGCCGCTCTTGGGCGGCCTCGCTGCCGGGCTGCCGTTCCGCCTCCGCCAATGCGGCCGCATATTCCCGCGCGGCCTTCAGCTCCGGCAGATCGCCGGCAAGCACATGCTTGAGAACGGTTTCGTCCGGATCGTACGCCGGATTTTGCGCCAGCATGCGGACCGTTATCCGGCCGCCCCGCGTAATGCCGCCCTCTTCCGGAGGCTCAAGCCCGGCCACAACTTTAAGAAACGTCGATTTGCCGGCGCCGTTCACGCCGATGATGCCGATTTTGTCCCCTTCGTCCACCCCGAACGAGACATCCTTGAACAGCACCTTCTCACCGTAGGTTTTCGTTATATGTTCGATCGTCATCAATGGCATACGGATTAATCCTCTAACTTTCGTATAAATGGTCATGCCGCCTTCCGGCGCTCATGCGGTAACCGTATCATAGCATACTTGCATCCGTCCCGGCACCCTGGCGCTCCGACCGACCGCTAACCGCTAACCGCTCTGGCTTGATCGACGGAAGTACGATTTTACAGACGCCGGTCCCAACTGCTATGCTCGAAGAAACGACAAGTCGAATGGACCGGAATCAGGAGAATGAAGATGGATAAAAAAATAGGGAGGCCTGCCCTGCTGGCAATCCTTATTGCGCTCGTCACGTTGACCGGGTGCGTCAAGGGCGAAGCCGGGATTTATGTGCGGGCGAACGGCAGCGCCGACGTTGCGATGACGGTTCGGCTTCCGATCAAGGTCGAGGAAGCGGCGCCGGGCGTGTTCGAGCGAATCGGGGCACGGCTGAAGGCCACGGGCTACGTGACGAATATGCGGGAAGTCGGCGATGCCGTCGAATGGAGCGCATCGAGACATTACACCAGAAGCGAACTGATGCGGTACCCGACGGACGGCCAAGGCTTTCGGCTCGATGTGCCGGGCTTTCGGGTAGAGTTGGTGAGAAATGACGGTTGGCTGTACAATACCTACCGGCTGGAAGGCGCTTTCGAGCCTGAAGAGCTGCTTGGCGCGAGCAACGAAATTGCAGCCCGTTACCAGGCGCTGCCCCCGCTCGCCCGCCGTTTGGCCGAACGGCAGATCGAACTCGACCTGAAGCTGTCGCTGCCGATTCCGCCCGCGGACCACAACGCCGACGAATCGTCCCGCGCCGGCCGCACCCTGATCTGGCATGTGTCGCCGACCGGGGACACGCCGTTCCGGATTGCCGTCGCCGCACCGAACGGGCGGACGGCCGTCGCCGCCGGCATCGCCTTGCTTCTCATCGCCGCCGGCCTGTGGCTGCCCATTCGCCGCCTCCGGCACAAACGGCCCGCTCCTGAGCGAAAGGGATAGTGCCCAAAAGCGCGCCGCGATGCCCCTGCAGTGCGGCATGCATACTCCCTTCTTTTGAGCCAAAGGGATAATGGCCGAAAGCGCGCAGGATATCGTCATCGATACCGGGGCGACAACGCGCAGCGCAGCTTACTGCGCTCCTGCAGCTTCCGCGGCCTTGCGAAACCGCGCCGTGAAGCGGAATGCCGTGCCCGGTTCGCCCGTCATAAGCAGACCGATGTCGCCGCCCATCATCGTTACGAGCTTCTTGCTGATCGCAAGGCCCAGGCCCGTACCGCCGGCTTTGCGGCTCATGAACGGATCGAGCTGGGAGAACGGCTCGAACAAATATTTCGCTTTGTCGGCCGGGATGCCGACGCCCGTATCCTTGACGATAAACTCGACGGTCACAAACTCCGCATCCTCCGAACACTTACGCAAGGCAATCGACACGAATCCCTCGTCTGTAAATTTGATCGAGTTGCTCAGCAGATTGGTGAGCACCTGAAGCAGCCGATGCGGGTCGCCGATCAAAGGGGACGGCAAGTCTTCGTCCAACGAGCGCTTCAGGCCGACCTCCTTCTTCCTTGCCAATGGCGCGAACAGGTCAATCGCATCCTGAACGGTGGCCTTCAAATCGAGCGGCTCCTCCACAAGCGATTCGCGGCCCATGTCCAGCTTCGAGAAGTCCAGAATATCGTTGATGATTTTAATGAGCGATTCCCCGCTCTTCCGAAGCACCTCGACATATTCCCGCTGCTCCTCGGTCAATTCCGTTTCGAGCAGCAGATCGGTCATCCCGATTACGCCGTTCATCGGCGTGCGGATTTCATGGCTCATCATGGCGAAGAAGTTGCTTTTCGCTTTGTTGGTCCGCTCGGCCGCCTCCTTCTCGACCAACAGCTTCTTCTGTTCCGTAATATCCTTGGCGATAATGTAATACCCGGTCCGTGCGCCGCGGATGACGATCGGAGCTACCGTCGACAGAACCTCCGTCCAATGACCGTCCCGGTGCCGGATACGGCCGATCTCCATGTCCGACTTGCCCTCGTCCGCCGCCGCATCCAGCAACTCGGCGACCCGCTCGCCTTCGATGAAAGCCAAGAGGCTCATGCCCGACATTTCCTCCACCGTATAGCCGGTCAGCTCCGTCGCCATTTTGTTGCCGCCTATGATATTGCCTTCCAGATCGAGCGACATAATGGCGTCGTGATTGTATTTTTTCAGGGAATTATAGCGCTCGTAGCTCTCATGCAGTTGAAGCTCCACCAGCCTTCGGTCGGTTATGTCCTGGATCGTACCGCGCATCCGGGAGGGCTTGCCGTCCTTATGCCGCACGACCATGCCTCGGACGTGAAAATACCGGATTGTCCCGTCCGCTCCCTTATGCATATACTCTTCGGAGAACGGAGCCCCCGTCTCCATCGATCTGCGGAAAGCCTCTTGAATCCTTTCGCGGTCATCTTCATGTACCAGCTCGATCATCTCTGCCCCCGGCTTGTCTTTTGCATCCGACGGATCGATACCGTGGATACGAAGAATATCCGGGGTATATTCGAGCTTGTCTTGCTCCACGTCCCACTCCCAACTCCCAAGCATTGCGATTCGCTGCGCTTCGGCCAGGCTGTTCTCATACCGTTTGCGCTCGGTGACGTCTCTGCCGATCGCGACCACCTTCTCAATATTGCCGTCGCCGTCCCGGATATTTTTGAACGTCGTCTCAAACCAATGATAATGGCCGTCCTTATCCTTCATGCGATAAACGAGCGGTTCGTCCTCGGACACCCCATTGTCCATCATGAACGCCAAATCGTCCGGATGGTAAAGCTCCAGGTTCACCTTGCCGACTACTTCCTCCGGGTGATATCCCAGCAAGTCGTAAATCGACGGCGAGACATACAAGCAAACGCCGTCCGGCGTGCTGTAATACAGAATATCCCTGGCATGCCGCGTGATGAGGTTAAAAGCGGCCTCGTCTTCCAGCAGCTTTTCTTCCGCTTTCTTGCTGGCGGTAATATCCGACACGCACGTGAGAAAATAAAGCGGCTGCCCATCCTTCCCATCCCGCACGAACGCAGCATGAAGAGACACCCAGACGATGCCGCCCCCTTTGGCTATGCAGCGCTTCTCACAATGGTAAGCGGCCAGCTTGCCTTCCAGCAGCTGCTGCTGATTGCCCAGATCCGTATCGACATCTGCAGGATGGGTAATGTCGCGGAAAGATAACCGCCGCAGCTCGTCCGCTTCGTAACCGAGCATGGCGCAGACCGCGGGATTCATTTTCAACAACTGCCCGCCCGGCGATACAAGCAAGACCCCGACTGGCACTTCGTTATAGATCTGATCAAACATCGCGATATGGTCCACATGCGAATCCGCCATTGGTTTCCCCCTTACCCGCTGCAAACATTTCCGATTTCAACCCTTCCATTATACAATTGAATCCATTTGCAAGCGACTAGTCAAATATTGTAAGAATAAATCCCTGGCGCTTGCCGCTGGCAGGAAGCCGAATCGAAACCGTCGAATAGTAAGGGTTGGAACAGGAGGTAACGCTTATGGACGAGACGCATAAATTACAGGCCAGAATCGCCGAGCTCGAAGCCGAGGTGGAAAAGCTGCGGCGCGAGAACGACCGGCTCCGCAAGCGTGCGGCGGCAAAACCGGCCAATTCGGGCGCGATGTCGACGAAGCTCACGGACGCGCTAAGAGAATAGTCCTGCGTATAATAATAGAAACTGCCGATTCCGCCTGTCTCCGTGAACTAACCCGCCCGACAAGCACTTGCCTCCGCATTCCTCTTTTGTTATGATCTTCTCCCGCGCTCCACACCGGGTAGCGGCCGGCGCGATGAATGCGGAAACGAAAGGCAGGGACGGCTTGGAGCGTTGCGGTTGAAACGGTTGGAGGGAGTGTGTGTGATGGAGACGCTTATGCGGAACGTGCTGCTCTCGCTTGCCCGGGGCAAGCTGCCGAACCGGCTCGCGAGACGGTACGGCCTCCGGCTCGGCGCCGGGCGATTCGTCGCCGGCGTTACGATCGGGCAGGCGATTGAAGCGGTTAAGGAATTAAACCGGCAAGGCAAGCTTGCCACGCTGGATTACCTCGGCGAATTCGTCGGCAGCGCGGAAGAGGCCGGGCAAACGGCCGATATGTGCCTCTCGACGCTGGCCGCCATCGCGGCCTCGGGCGTTCGGGCGAACCTGTCGCTCAAGCTGACGTCGCTCGGCCTTGATGTGGATGAAGCGCTTTGTCTGTCGCATATGCGGAACATTCTGCGGGAGGCGGAGCGGCACGGCCTGTTCGTCCGGATCGATATGGAGGACTTCTCGCATTGCGAGCGTGCGATCCAGGCCTATAAGACGCTGCGGCAGGAATTCGCCCATGTCGGCATCGCCATTCAGGCTTATCTCTACCGTTCCGTGGAGGACGTGCGGAACCTGGAGAGGCTCGGAGCCAACCTCAGGCTGGTGAAGGGCGCATATAAAGAATCCGCCGAGGTCGCTTTTCCGCGCAAGGCGGACGTGGACGCGCAATTCATCGAACTGATCCGCATGCACCTGTCATCCGGCTGCTACACCGCGATCGCGACGCATGACCCGCGCATCGTCGACGCGGCCCTTGCCTTCATCGCGGAAGCCGCCGTCCCGGGCGACCGGTACGAATTCCAGATGCTGTACGGCATCGGGGAGGAGCTTCAGCGGCGGCTGGTGGAAGCCGGCTGCAAGGTGCGCGTCTACGTGCCGTTCGGCGAGGATTGGTTCGGCTATTTCATGCGCCGGCTGGCCGAACGGCCGGCGAACGTGTGGTTCGTCCTGAAGAACCTGTTCCACCGCAAGAGCGCCGCATGAGCCGGAAGGTGCAGCGGTCCGGGAGCTGCGCGACTTTGCATACAAGAAAAGCCGCTGCCTCCCCCGGAACTGCCGGGGAAGCAGCGGCTTTTCGATTGCAGCCGGCGGGCGATGCCGCATCTTTGCCTTCGCGCACAGACGAAAGCTGCATGGCGCTGCGCTATTTCAAGATTTCTTCAATGCGCTCCTGCACATCCGCGCTCAGCTCGACGCCGGATGCCTTGGCGTTCTCCTCGATCTGCTCCGGGCGGCTCGCGCCGACAAGCGCGCTTGCCACGTTCGGCTGGCGCAGGATCCAGGCGAGCGCCAGCTGCCCGACGGTGATGCCGAGGCCGGAAGCCACCTCCGACAGCTGCCGGACCTTCGCGATTTTCTCCTCCGTGATGCCGTTCTTCACCCACTCCAGCTTGGCGGCGCGGCTGTTGGCCGGAATATCCTGCGCCGACGTATATTTACCGGTCAGCAATCCTTGCGCCAGCGGCGAAAATACGACCTGGCCGATCCCTTTGCGCTCGCCGAGCGGAATGATGTCGGGCTCGATGTATCGGTTGAACATGTTGTAGACAGGCTGGTTGACGACGATCCGGTCAAGCAGATACCGGTCCGCAACCGCCAGCGCTTCCGCCATCTGCGCGGCGCTCCACTCGCTGACGCCGACGTACAGCACCTTGCCTTGGCGAACGAGATCGTCAAGCGCACGCAGCGTCTCCTCCAGCGGCGTTTCCGGGTCGTGGCGGTGGCAGTAATAAATGTCCACATAATCATGCCCCAGCCGCTTCAGGCTGGCGTTGGCCTGCTCGACCACATGCTTGCGGGAAAGCCCGCGGTCGTTCGGCCCCTCGCCCATCGGCCAGAACACCTTGGTGGCCAGCACGTACGATTCGCGCGGATACGCCTTCAACGCCTCGCCCATCAGCTCCTCCGCCGCGCCCTTCTCATACACGTTGGCCGTGTCAAAAAAATTAATGCCGAGGTCATAGGCCTTCCTGATCGCGTTCACCGCATTTTCCCGCTCGACGTAACCGCCGTATGTAAGCCAGCTGCCCAGGCTGATTTCGCTCACCTTCAAGCCTGAACCGCCCAATTTACGATATTTCATGTTTCCGTTTCCTCCTTCGGATTTTAGAATTTGCAGCGTTGTCCGGCAACGCTCTTTTCATTCTAGAATAGTTCGTATATGATTGAAAGAAGTGAAAAGTTATTCATTATATTATACCGGTTATAGTTGATATACTTCGGTATAGCGAAAATAAAGGAGGTTCGCTTCATGTCCCTTCCAAGCAATTACATACCCAAAAACCCGGTAGACATCGAATGCAATATCGAGAAAACGGTCGATGTGCTCGGCGGCAAATGGGCCTTTCTCGTCCTGCGCGAGCTTTTCTGCGGCACCAAACGGTTCGGCGAGCTGCAGCGCTCGATTCCGGCGGTGAGCCCCCGCGCCTTGACCAGCACGCTGCGCCATCTGGAGGAGAAAGGCGTGCTGGAGCGGCATGTTTTCCCGACTGTGCCCGTCACGGTCGAGTACACGCTGACGCCCAAGGGCCAGGATCTTCACCCGATCATCAAGCAAATGAAGCTTTGGGCGGCCAAATGGACCTAGCAATCATCAGCGATACGCCGATTGCAAAGGGCTGCCTGTCAGGTCTGAATGACCGGTCGGCAGCCCTTTTGGTTAGTTAGCAGTAACGCCCGATGATATCCGAGAGCTGATGCGCGATTGCGTTCGGCCCCGCCGCAAGCTGCTCATTGGAGAAACGGGCGCGGACGAACGATTCGTCCATATCCATCGCCTCCGCGAACAGGCTGGACAGCCCGCGCGCGCGCCTGTCGATCTGCAGCAGCAGTTCAAGCTCGCGCTCTCCTCCATAGAAAATAACCTCCAGCTCATCGAGCTGTCCCCTGAATTGCGTCGTCGGGACAAATTCGAACTCCTGCACGAAAGGCACCCTTCCGCCAAGCTTATAAGCGTATTCGCACTCGGCTTTGCGCAGCCGGAAGCCCATCCGGTCAAGCGCTTGCAGAATCGTATTCATCTGGGCGGTCGGCAGCACATCGATCCGGTCGTTGTCGCCGGGATCGACGCCGCCGCGCACGTCCAGCTCCGTCTTGATCCAGACCGGCGCCCGGCCGATCGTAACCGGCGTTTGATAAGGCAGGATGAAGGAGAACGGAACGTCGCGGTTTTCGCCCGCCTGCACCGTGAACGGGCTGCTGACATGGAACCGGGCCACCTCGCCGTGCTGTCTGTACTTGTTGTCGTCGCTTTCTTTGATGTACTCCGTCATAACCGACAGCGAGATCGTCTCGATGCGCTGCTCCACGCTGCCGCCGCGGATTCTCACGATGCCGCGCACCTCTTCGCCCGGTGAATACTGCGCCTTCTCCAAAAGGGTGTCGATGTTGGCGGAACCGATGCCGATGCTGGCCAAAAAACGGTTGAACAAGCCAATCCCTCCTTCATGATATACAGCGGGTGTTTACCCTACTAGCTTATTACGGAAGCGGTAAAAACAGGTTTCGATTTAACCGGTGCCGTTCCCTTTTTCCTCACCCCGCGCAGGACTTGCATACAGCAGTGCAATATCCATCGTCGTGCCCCTTCCCAGCTCGCTCGACACGCGGATTTTTCCCCGGTGGTTATCGACGATTTTGTAGCTCACCATCAGGCCGAGCCCCGTTCCCTTGTCCTTGGTCGTATAGAACGGCTGGCCCATTTTGGACAGCTGCGTCTCATCGATGCCCGGTCCCTCGTCCGTAATCCGCGCAATGACGTAACCGCCCTCGCGCATACAGCGAATCCGGATCGAGCCGCCGCCGGTCATCGCCTCGATCGCATTTTTCAGCACGTTGATGAATACCTGCTTGATCTGATTCTCAACGCCGTGCACCCACAACGGCTCATCGTCATGATGCAGCTCGATCACGATGCCGTGCATGATCGCCTGGGCCTCCAGCAGCGTCACGGTATCCTTCATGATCGCGCGCGCGTCCTGAAAAGCCAACTCGTAGATTTGCGGTTTGGACAGCATCAGCAGCTCGCTGACGATCGATTCGATCCGGTTCAATTCCGATTTCATGATTTCGTAATAGTTTTTCCCTTCCGACCTGCCCGAGGCGATCAGCTGCAGAAACCCTTTCAGCGACGTGAGCGGATTCCGGATTTCATGCGCGATGCCCGCGGCGAGCTGGCCCGCCACGTACAGCTTCTCCGAATTGATCAGCAGCTCCTCGTTCTTTTTGCGCTCCGAGATATCACGGATAATGACCTGCACGGCCGGCTTGCCCGCCAGCGTCGTCGGCGTCTCCACCACCTCCGTATGCAGCAGCTTGCCTCTTAACGTGTACCAATCCTGCTCGAGAGACGCCGGCGGACGGCCGCCCTCCACCATATGCAAGCACCGGTTCGCCTCTTCATGATGCTTGGGATGAAGGAAATCAAGAACCGGTTTGCCCAGCAACTCCGATTCATGCTCCGCCTCGAACATCCTTAGTCCCGCTTTGTTCACGTAATCCCATTTGCCGCCGGATACGATCGCGATCATGTCCATCGAGTTTTCGACCAGCAGCTGGTACCGTTCGTGCATCGTATTCATTCGCGTGTTCAGCAGCCAGGCCGCCAGGCCCCCGCCGGGTACGAGCAGCGTGCCGAAGCCGATGACCATGACGAGACGCATAAACAAATCGTTCAGCCTGTCGCTCGTCATAATCTCGGTGTATTCCACTGTAACGGCTTCCATCCCGATTTGTATCATCAGCACGGTCGAGCATCCGAGCAGCAGCGCGCTGAACAGCCTGGATTTGCCGCCGCTCCGGGTGAAAAAGGCGTAAGCCGTCCAGGTGCCGAAGAAGATGACCGCAGCCGACAAGGCAAGAAGCCGGCCGTCCAGCTCAATCCGCTTCAACGGCCCGCCGAGCATGTTGACGTAATGCAGCGCCAGCGCCGCGAACGACAGATATAAGCTTGCCTGGAAGGGGCCCAGCCGCGGAGAGCCGCCGATTTGCAGAAAGGAGACGTAAGCCAGCAGCGCGCCGGCTGCAAATATGACCAGCATCTTCCAATCGATTGTAATCATATAGTCCCGTGCCAGCAGCGCCACGAAGTGCAGGGACGACAGGCAGATGCCGAACACGACCGCGCCGCCGAGCATCCCGTATCGTCTCTCGGTGACGGAGCCGGTTCCAATGTTGCCGATAAAATAAAACATCGTATAGGAAGACAAAATGCTGATCATCAGCGACAATATCAGAAACATCCATTGTTCGGAGCCGTACGGATCAATCATGTTACCCCCATCTTCCCAACTCGCTTGCTTGTCGCATACATACATTCGACAATTTTACAAAAAATCCTTTTTTTCGTTCAAATGCTGCTTGAATCCGGTCCGTTCGGGATGCGCCAGCAGCGCGTTTGGGGTATAATGCGGTGAGAAATCGGGCAAGCGCGCAACGTGTTTGACGAGCTTGTCGGGAGGTGTATTGCATCGTGAAAATGTTGCGGCGGGGCGTGACGATCGTGGCGGAGGAACGGTTCGATATATTCGATGAGGCGCCGCGCCGTGGCGGCGTCGGACTTCGTGCCGCGGAAGCCGTCGTATTACGCCGGCATGTTCCGCGCGCTTTGCGAACATTACCGCGGGTAACGCGGCACGTTTCGCGCCACCCATCTATACGCGCGTACAAAAGCCCCTGTTTCACTCCGCCGGGTGCACTTGGCAGTCCTCCGCGGGAACAGGGGCTTTTGGCGCGGCTTTTGCATCAAGGCCGCCGTTATTCCATCGATTCGTTTTGCTGCTGCTCGTTATTATTGCTGTTTCGGAACACTTCAGCCGCCGCTTGAGCGGAGATTTCCGCATTTTGTTTCTCGCCGGCCGGCATCTTGTTCAGCTCCGTCGACTGCACATCGGCCTTCGATGCCCGGTTGCGTTCGTGTGCCATGTTGTCCCCTCCTTCACTGCATTGGATTTCCGACGGCTTTAGCATGCGCCGCCCCGGTATCCGTTATGCAAAACAAGGAAGTTCGTCTTCGTACAAACGGACGACATGTCCGGCGGACAGCACCCTGCCTTGCCCTGTGGAATAAAAATCCCGGCGCTGCGACATATTGTTGAAGTGCAACCACAATTCCAATTCAGCAAGGAGGCCGGACGATGGACGAAATCATACGGCGGGACGACGAGGCCGCGCCGGAATCACCCCAAGCGGTCAAACCGGGCAACACCGCCAAGGTCGTAGCGGAAATGCCGGACGACAACGAAATGCGGTCCAATCTGCAGCAGCAAAAAGAGAACGACGGTTACCCGGGCTCCTGCGGGATTTAAGCCGATTGGGAGGTATGCCACCGATGCGGAGCAAAGATAAACAAGAGGCGCAAGAGCCGACAATCGCCCCCGGAATGGACGATGCGCTCGACGCCGAGGCGAACGCACGGGAAAAGCGCGCCGGCGACAGCACCGAAGTCACCCGCCTGGCGCTCGACCGTACGCCGGAGGATTAGAAGCTGCATATCGCCGACACGACAAGGAAGCCGCGGTAACACCTCCGGGGCTTCCCGTTCTGTTGCGTCAATCCTCCCGCACGCCTTGAATATCGGCTTCGTCGTACCAACGGCCTTCGACCAGAAAACGTCCGCGGCTGCGGTCGACCTTATCGACGGCGCCGGTCAGCTCGCGCTCCTCGTATTCGTCAAACAGCTTGATATGCAGCACAACCCCGCGTTGAACGGACTCCGCCATCATTCGCCCGATGCGTTCCCATTCGCTTTCGTCCAGCTCGACCCGTTCCCGCCGATTTAAATCCTTCCTGTGCCGGACATGCCGTTCTTTGTGCTCCGGAAGCATCATCCGGCTGCCTTCCCACAGCAAGTTCGACCCGGGGGTCAACTTGTTCTCTTTTTTCGCCATATGGCTTCACCCGCCTTATTTGTAGTGTCCGCCGATCTTCTCCGCCCTGTCCCGCGCCTGGCCGGCCGGCGACGCGGACGACGCGCGCATAATGATGCCGTCGCCGTATTTGTCTTTGAGACGGTCCGTCGTCTTCTCCAAGGTTCCCAACCGCTCGCGGTAATCGTCAAACATCAGCTGGTACTCCTCATCGCTCTGAAAGCCGGTCATGGAAACGCCGATCCGGCGGACCGGCCGGCCGTTCCAGTGCTTGTCGAACAGTTCGCATGCATGTTTGTAAAGGTCGCTCGTGATGTGCGTCGGGCAGGCCAGCGTCATTTGCCGCGAGAAGCCTGTCGGCCGGTCAAAGTCGGCGCCCGCGCAGTTGACGGACAGCGTCCGTCCCATTTTGCCGCGGGCGCGGCACCGCCTGGCCACCAGCTCGCAAAGCTCCAGGAGGATCACCCTGATCTCCTCCCGCGTCTCGTAATCGCGGGGCAGCGTCATCATATGGCCGATCGACTTCTCCCCGATATGCGTGTTCGGAGACACCGGCGAATCATCGATGCCGCTCGCGATCCGCCAGCACTGCTCCGCATGGATGTCGGCATTCTTGCCGAACCGGGCGCGCAGCATCCGCTTCAAATCGGGCAGCGGCGTCCGCGCCAGGTCGCCGATCGTGTGGATCCCCATTCGGTTCATATGGCGCATCATGCGCGATCCGATCATGAACATCTTATTGACCGGCAGCGGCCAGAGCGTGTCCTCCAGCCGGTCCTGCGGCAATACATATATCCCTGACTCGTTTTTCTTCGCGAAGTTGTCGCAGGCCTGCTTTGCGAGCACCTTCGTGGAGCTGATGCCGAGCCGGGTGTACACGCCCGTCTGTGCCATCACCTTATCCTGGATCTGCCGCGCAATCTCCAACGCCCCGCCGAACAAATGAACCGTGCCGGTCACGTCGATGAATTGCTCATCGATGCTGTACGGCTCGACGAGATCCGTAAACTCCTCATAAATCCGTGTAATCTGCAAAGATACATCTAGGTAAGTCTGCATGCGCGGCTTGACGACGACCAGCTCCGGACATTTGCTCAAGGCCTCGCCGATCCGTTCCGCGGTTGTGACGCCGCAGGCTTTTGCGACGGGACAGGCGGCGAGCACGATGCCGGACCGCCGCGCCGGATCGCCGCACACGGCGAGCGGCTTATCGATCAGCTCCGGCCGCTCGGCCTTCTCCACGGAGGCATAAAAGCTTTGGCAATCCGCCAGCAGGATGATCCGATCATTCGGCATGGCGAAGGCTCCATCTATGCTGCAGAAGCAGCATTGCTTCGAACATGGTGGTCGGTTTCTCCGTCAAATTCCCCATGCTGTCATCCCCTTCCGTTGAATCCGCCTCGGCCGCCCCGCAACGGAGCATTGATTCCTATTATATGCAAACATACGTTCCCATACAACATGTGTTCAATTATTTTAAGCGACGGGAAAATACGTGTAAAAAGCATGTATTTCCATTGACACGGGAAATTGCGGCAAGCAAAAAAGCGCGGGTCCGAAAACTCGGAAACCCGCGCCGTTGCTGGCGATATGTATGGTGCTGATGAAGGGATTCGAACCCCCGACCTACGCATTACGAATGCGTTGCTCTACCAGCTGAGCTACATCAGCAAGACCTTTATTAGAATACGCATTTTCAAAACAAAAGTCAAGCGTTTCGCCGGGCTTTTTTCACTTGAAATTTTTGGTCAAAGGGCTTCCCCGCGCGTGTCGTTTCATGACTCCCGACCGAAGGGTAATAGATGCGTAACAGAGCGAGCGGGAGGTAATCCTTATGGCATACAAAAATATAATCGCGGCGTACGACGGCTCCGAGCAATCGCTGCGGGCGCTGAACGCCGCGCTGGAGCTGGCCGCCGAACGCAATGCCGCGCTTGAGGTGCTCCATGTTTATCAGCTTCCGGTCGCCGTCGTGGGGGAAGCGATGATCCCTCCGCCGGCGAACACCACCGCCGCAGTCGCCGAAGAGGCGGAGAACGTCGCCGATGAAATCCGCTCGATCGTCGAGTCGAAGCCCGGCGCCCGGGCGACCGTGACGGTGCTGCAGGGCGATGCCGGACAGCAAATCATTGAGACGGCCGCGAAACGGGGCGCGGATCTGATCGTGATCGGCAGCCGCGGCAACAGCGGCTTGAAAGAGTTGTTCCTTGGAAGCGTCAGCCACTACGTCATCAAGCATACGGACACGGCGGTTCTTGTCATTAAATAATCAAATTCAGCGCCGAAGCCTTTCCGGACTCCTTCACCGGAAAGGCTTCTTCTGTTGCGCGGCGGCCGGAACCTTATCGCAGCCTGGATCGTCTAATAGACGGACCTCCGCCGGCATGACCGCCGGCCTGCGCGGATCCGAGGAGAAATTGTCGGATGCGCGCGAATGCGCTATACTTGAATACAGCAAATTGATAGGGGACGTGACCGTAAACGCATGCTGTTCAACTCTTACGTATTCATATTCGCCTTTCTGCCGATCACGGTAACGGGCTACTTTCTGCTGACCCGATTACGTCTTGTTTTTGCCGCCAAGGTGTGGCTCGCTCTGGCTTCACTCGTGTTCTACGGCTGGTGGGACTACAAATATGTGCCGCTGATTCTCGCCTCGATCGGCTTCAACTATACGGTCGGGCGCCTTCTCATGTCGTCTGCGGAACCGGGCGCCAAGCTGGAACGGCACCGCAAGGGGATCCTGATCGCCGGCATCGCCGGCAACGTGCTGCTGCTCGGCTATTATAAATACGCCGACTTTTTCCTGGAGAACGTCAATGCGCTGACAGGCAGCGCCGTGCCGCTGCTGAAGCTTGTCCTGCCGCTCGGGATCAGCTTCTTCACGTTTACGCAGATCGCGTTTCTGGTAGACGCCTATAAGAAAAAAGTGAAAGAACAGAGTATCGTAAACTATGTTCTGTTCGTCACCTTTTTCCCCCACCTGATCGCCGGACCGATCCTGCACCACAGCGAGATGATGCCGCAATTCGACCGATTGCGCAATACTCGGTGGAACTGGACGAACGCCGCGGTCGGCGCCTACGTTTTCTGCATCGGCTTGTTCAAGAAGATGGTCATCGCCGACACGTTCGCGGAATACGCCAACGACGGCTTCGCGACAGCCAAGTATTTCATCGAATCGTGGGTCGCTTCATTGTCCTATACGTTCCAGCTGTACTTCGACTTCAGCGGGTACACCGACATGGCGATCGGCATCGCCCTGCTGTTTAATATCCGCCTGCCGCAGAACTTTAATTCGCCTTACAAGGCAGTCAGCATCCAGGATTTCTGGCGGCGCTGGCATATGACGCTCAGCCGCTTCCTGCGCGATTATATTTACATTCCGCTGGGCGGCAACCGCAGGGGCGAGTTCGTCATGCTCCGCAATTCGATGCTGACCTTCATCATCGGCGGCTTCTGGCACGGCGCGGGCTGGACCTTTATCATCTGGGGATTCCTGCACGGCGCGGCCCAGATCGTACATCGTCTGTGGACCAAGCAGAAGCGGCCGATGCCGGCATGGCTCGCCTGGTTCGTCACCTTTATGTTCATCAACGTCGCGTGGGTATTTTTCCGCGCCGAGAGCTGGTCCGAGGCGATCCGCATCCTGAAAGGGATGGCGGGCATCAACGGGGTTGCGCTCGGTGAAGCGAAGACGCTGCTTTTCCCGATCGTGCTGATTGCCATTGCCCTGCCGGTTGTCTTGTTCGTGCGAAACTCCTCCGAGCGGGAACACGATTTCCGCCCGGGCTGGCGCGCAGCCGTCACGATGGCTGCCATGTTCGTTCTGTCGCTGCTGTTTTTCAACCGGATTACCGAGTTTCTTTACTTTAACTTCTAGAAGGGCGGCGAAAACCCGTGTTTGTTTCCGATCCGAAACGTCCCTTGCGGGCGGACGCCCGCCCCGTGCGGCGCAGCCGGCGCTATAAGCGGACGCTGCTCGTGTTCCTGGCGAGCTCGCTGTTGTTCTCGGCCGTCGTCATGCTGACGGCGTTCATCGTCGATCCTTTGCAGCATTACCGCAAGCCGACCTTATACAGTCCGATCTATTCCACGGAGCAGCGTTACCAGAACCCCGGGCTTGCCCGGAATTACGATTATGACACGATCATTATCGGCACGTCGATGACGGAGAACTTCGTGCCGAGCGAGGTGGACAAGGCGCTCGGCGGCAAGACCCTCAAGCTGTCGATGCGCGGCTCGCTCGCTTTCGAGCAGTACGAGATTGCGCGCCTGGCGCTTTCCACCGGCAAGGTGAAGCAGGTGCTGTGGGGCCTCGACTACTTTGCATTGAAGTCAACGCAGGAGAATCAGGGACCATTCCCTTATTACCTGTACGACGACAATTTCTGGAACGATTATAAATACTGGTTCAACGAATCGACGTACGAGCAGGCGGTCAAAGGGCTGTACCGGCAGCTGAAGACGGGCAACAAGCAAAGCCTCGAATATTTGTACAACTGGGACTGGTCCTCGACGTTCGGCAAAGAGCTGGTGCTGAAAAATTACCGGAAAGTCCAGGTGATGGAAGCCGCCTACGGCGGCAAGGAGGACTCCCTGGAATCCGTAAAAGCAAGCTTCGAACGCTATATCGTCCCGCTGCTGCAAAATAATCCGGATGTCAAGTTTATGTTCTACTACCCGCCGTACTCGATCCTGCGGCACGTGGTGTGGCAGCAGACGAATCCCGAGCGTTACGAGAATCAGATGGCGATGAAGACGTGGATGTTCGAGAAGTTCAATGCGTATCCGAACGTGAGCGTATACGATTTTCAGGCCGAGTCCGAATGGACCTATAACCTCGACCTGTATAAAGACCTTTCGCACCATTCGCAGGAGGTCAACACCTGGATCGCGGAAGCGATCGGCCGGAATGACGCGAAATACCGCGTGACGCCGGACAACGTGGACGATACGGTAAGCTTGCTCCGCCGGCAGGTCGACGAAACGGTGGTAAGCCCGGACGGCGAGCTGCACCGGTTCCGCGTTTCCCTTCCGGGCGCCGGCGATGCGGAGCCGGGAACGGCTCCTTTCACCCGCAAAGAGATGCCCGGCGACGGCGAGCTGCTGGTCCCCGCCAAAGAGCTTGCCGCCTACCTCGGGGCGGTGCTAGAGTGGGACCAGGCGACCAGGACGCTGCGCTTCAAGCGGGGCGCCGTCGTGCTGGAGATGGCGGCCGGCAGCACCGAAGCCCGAGTAAACGGCAAGGCGCGGCAGACGGCTTACGCCCCGGTATTAACCGGCGGAAAGACGCTCACGCCGCTGCGGTTCACGGCCGAAGCGCTTGGCCTGAATACGGAGATTCAGGAGCTCGGCGAACGGACACACAGCATCGTCATCAAGCCATAACGCAATAACTGCAACATAAAAAGGGACTGCGGCGCCGGAATGAAGGCGATCGCAGTCCCTTTATTTTACAGGCTCAAGCCCTGTTTCTTCCTTCTCCGGCCGGTACGCGGACGGCGGCGGCTGTACCGGCAGCCGCAGCGTAAACGTGCTTCCTTGATCCTTCTCGCTGACCAGCGACAGTTCACCGCCGAGCAGGCGCGTCAGCTGCAAACTGATCGAGAGGCCGAGGCCGGTCCCGCCGTATTTGCGATTGATCGACCCGTCTCCCTGCTGAAAAGCCTCAAAGATCAGCTGCTGCTTGTCCTTATCGATTCCGATGCCGGTATCCCGTACGGTGAATACGACCCGGATGTCCGAAGCCGCCTCTTCCCCGCGCTTCATTTTTCTTCTTCCGGGCTTCCAGCCCGCCGCTTCCCGGTCGCCGCCGGCTATCGTTTTTCTCGTTTCCTCCATCAGCCGGCGCAGCGGGCTTTTTTCCACAAGATAGGGGCTGCGGCGAAGCGGCTCCGTCAGCGGATCGGCATCCGTGCGCTCGGTCGTCACGGTCAGCCGCACTTCGCCGCGATCCGTGAATTTGAAGGCGTTGGCAAGCAGATTCCGCAAAATCTGGTTCAGTCGAAGCCCGTCCGAAACGATCGTTGCCGGCACATCCTCCGCCACTTCGTACCCGAAGGACAAGCCTTTCTGGTCCGCAACCGGTTCGAATGACCGGCAGATCAATTGGACCGCGTCGGCGACGAAAACCGTATCCCATACGACGTCCATTTTGCCGGCTTCGACCTTCGACAGATCGAGAATGTCGTTAATGAGCTGCAGCAGATCGTTGCCCGCCGTGTGGATCAGGTCGGCGTATCGCACATCGTCAGGCCCGTAACGCTGGTCCTCGTTGTCCCGCATCAGCTGCGACAGCAGAATGATGCTGTTCAGCGGCGTTTTCAGCTCATGAGACATGTTCGCCATAAATTCCGACTTGTATTGGGAGGAAAGCATGATTTGACGGGCCTTCTCCTCGAGCTCCCGCTTCGCCTCGCGCAGCTCCCGGGTTTGCCTGCGCAGAATCAGGTTCATATTGCGAAGCTCGTCGACCCGCTGCTGTTCCTTGTAAAAATCGCGAATGATAAAAATAAAGATGGCGCTCAGCACCATCCCGAGCGGATACGTAATGACGGCGATTTCCGTTAAAAACACCAGCGGCGGCAATACGCCGAAAACGGTGAGATTGGCGAGATTGAGCGTATTCAGGACGACAATCGAGATCGTCGCTTTCCGGGCGAACGGCCAGTTGCGCCTCTCGAACAGCACCACCAGCCCGGCCGCCGCCGCACCCAGAACGCCGAGATTGATCAGACCCACGGTGGATGCGGGGTTGACGCCGTGAATCGTCAGCCTCAAAAGCGCAATCCCCAAACTGATGACGATAAGCAGCCGCGGATTGCGGAATACCAGCGTCGCCAATATAATCGGTACGATCCGCAAATCCGTTATGGCCGTATCATTGATCCGAAAACCGAACAGGATCGTCAGAAAGCCCGCCAGAATAAAAATAACGACGGTAATGCCCTGCCGGACCTTCTCCGACGTATGCGCGAATAAATATTTATACCCCATATTGAACAGGTAGGCACATGTGATCAATATGGCGGTATTCGTCAAAAAAATTCCGAAGAGACCCAACTTCATCACGCCCCCTGTCTCCCATTGTACATCAAGCCGGATCTCCCTGCATGCGCGCGAGGATTCGATCGAGCTCGAACGCCAGCTCGCCGGCGTGCGCAAAGCCGTCCGTCCCGGTTGTCAGCAGCTTCCGGATCAAATCGCCCGTTTCCTGCCGGAGCTCCAGCTCCTCGTTCCAGCTCCGCTCGCGGCCGTCGGTTGCCTCATAGCCGGCATACAGGAGAAAAAGAAGCAGATGCCCCATGCCGTACAAATCGCTTGAGGGCTCCGGCAGCCGCATCCGGCGTTTGACTGCCCCCCACGTTCCTTCTGACCGGACGCGGGCAGAAGACAGGCGCACACCCGGAACAGAAGCCGGCTTCCCCCCGCCCGGTTCCGCGCCGCCGGCCGTTTCGCCGAGCCCTTCCCTCAAAGACGCCGGCAGCCGCTCGCCGATCGCGCATGCAAGGCCGAAATCGATGAGCGCCACGTCTCCATCCCGCTCCAGCACATTCGGTATTCGCACATCGCGGTGGACGAAGCCCCGCCCATGCAGATGTCCGATCGGCTCGGCCAGCCTTCTCAAGATGCGAAGCGCTTCCGCTTCGGTGAATGTGCGCCCGCCCTCCACAATCTGATCTTCGAGATTCCTCCCCTCCTTCAGCTCCGTGACAAGCCCCTCTCTTCCGCCGAAACGGACATAATCGAGCCAAGCCGGAATACCGGGATGCGACAACCGCCCCAGGATGTCGCTCTCGCGCCGCAAAAGCTCCAGTCCGACCGGCCCTTTGCTCGGCTTGCCGGTCTTGAGCAGCACCCGGGTCCCCGTGGCCGTGTCGACCGCGCGATAAGCCTGACCGTAACTGCCCATACCCAAAAAAGCCTCAATTCGGTAGCGGCCGGCCGCCATCGTCCCGATGCGAAGCGGGTAATCGCGCCAAGCGCGCCGTGCGTCCCGCAATCTTTGTACCACACCGCCGATCATGAAACCATTGCCCTCCTCTTTAGGGAATCGAACCGGATCGGAAACCTGCCGGCCGTTTCCCCGTATGTATAATAATCAAATCGATTCGGCATGCTGCAAGTATCCCGAATCATTTCGGAGGTGGAGACATTGCTTGGTCATTTCATCAAACGGATTCTCTATTCCCTGATGGGAAGCAAACACAGACATCCCCATTATAACCGCTACAGCAGCAGCGCCCATAAGCATCACGGGCACCGCCCGCCGCACAGCGGCCATCACGGCCATCACGGCCATTACGGAAACACGTACTACAAGAACAGATACAGCAGCTTCTCGAGTTGATCGAACCCTGCCAGAACAGGCAGCGGGCTGCCGGCGGAACGCGTTTCCGTGCGGCGGTCCGCTTTTTATTTTAGGGGAGTATTTTCATGCACAACGGTAAAGTTTTTCTCCCAATCGGGTAATATACCAACAGAAGGCTAGGATCCCGCGTTTGTTAGAAAGCCGTTAAATAAATAAACAATCGGCTGATTTGTTTCTTAAAGAATTCTAATTTATTCATTCTATACTACTTTCAAAGGATAGGAGGTACACGTACGATGATGAAAGTGATTACGTTCAGCAAAAGGTCGGTTCCGGTGTACATTACGGCAGAACATCATGAGTCTTTCGAGCTTCTGAACAGCAAACTTGAGAAAATGGCCCTGGACTTCGATTTCCGCAAAAAATGGAAGCGAATCAAATCCGTTCAGATGATTCGCGACGTGGCCATCTTTCAATATGCGGACGGAACCAAACTGTATCTTGACGTTTCCTGACCGCAAAAGACATATACTTTATTTATATGGCACACCTGAACTCCGACGAAGGTCGAAGAAAAGGCACCGGACCGGCGCAGGCAGACGCGGTATCGGTACCTTTTCTTTGTGGAGCGGTTTGCCGGCTGCCGAGAGACCGTTCCGGCTAGTACTAGTCGGAGCCATTGATATATTTATAACCGACCCCCCAGACGGTTTTAATATAGCGCGGCGACCGCGGATTCTGTTCCACCTTCTTGCGCAGATTAACGATGTGAACGTCGATCGCCCGATCCGTGACGAAGGAATCGAAGCCTCGAATCGCATTGATCAAATCCTCTCTGGTGTAAACCTTCCCGGGATGCTCAAGGAATAAACGCATGATCTCGAATTCGGAAAATGTCGTCTCCACCTGCCGGCCGCGGACGATAAGCAGCCGTCTATCGATATCAAGCTGAATCGGCTTGACCTGATTCCCTTCCGTGCCGTCCTTCTCCTCCGCTTCCCCTCCGGCGCCGTTGTTCGACATTCTTGCCCTGGCCCGCCTGATGAGGGCGAACACTCTGGCCGTCAACTCATGCAGACTGAACGGCTTGCACAAATAATCGTCCGCCCCCGCTTTCAGGGCCTGGACCCGTTCCGACACCTCCGTCTTCATGGATACGATCATGATCGGCACATCGGAGTCTTTGCGGATGTCGACGCACAAATCCATACCATCCCGATCGGGCAGCATCAAATCAAGCAAAATCACGTCCGGCTGAAAATAATCCGCGAGCCGCAAGCCGTCTTGTCCGTTTACCGCCTGCTTGACTTCATACCCTTCCTCGGTCAAATACATACACAGCATATCGCCCATGATAACGTCGTCTTCGATCACTAGTATCTTGTACACGGTTCGACCACCTTTAATTGGGCTCCTCGCAATGTCTGTCGATTGTTGTATATATCCAATATACTATACTCGCTTTCCCTCCAACAACCGATTGTTAGATATTTGTTAGAATTATTAGACGAGAGACCATGCCCGGGACTTGGAAAGCCGACAATGCTTGAGACCGATCCGGTGAGAAAACAATATCCCGGCCACCCCGGGCCGGGACATCGTTTGGCATGCGAAAATTACGAGTTGGCCGCCCGCATCGCCGATGCCTGCGCTGCCGGCTTCTCCCGGATGCTCTTAATAAAATGCGGGTCGTGGTCGCACAGCCGCAGCCAGCCGTCGATACACATCGGATCGAAATGCTTGCCGCGCTCCTGCTTGAGGACGGCCATCGCCTCCTCGTGCGTCATTGCGGTCCGGTACGCGCGCGTCGACGTCAGCGCATCGTATACGTCTGCGACCGCGATGATCCGCGCAAGCAGCGGAATTTCGGTTCCCTGCAGCCCGTCGGGGTAGCCGGTTCCATCCCACTTCTCATGGTGGGAGCGGATGATCGACAACTCCTCGCCCATAAAGCCGAGGCGCTTGCACAGATTATAGCCGTGCATCGGATGCTCCTCAATAATCCGCCGCTCCTCCTGCGTCAATCGTCCGGGCTTGTTCAGCACTTCATCGGGCACTCGAAGCTTGCCGACATCGTGCACGATGCCGCCTTGCGCCATCGCGCGCAGCTGCACCGCGCCGACGCCCATCTCTTCCGCCAGGCGAAGGCCGTAAAGCGCCACGCGGAAGTTATGGCCCGCCGTGTAAGCGTCCTTGGACTCCGTTTCATTGATCAGCTCCTTGACGCCGGGCGAGATGCAGGAGGCGATCCAGGCTCGGGGATCGGGCTTGAACAATACGACAAGCATGCTGCCGATCGTCTGAAGCGACAAATATTGACGGATGACGCCGATCACCACAATGAGCATGGAAACCAGCAAAAAAATGTGGTAAAGCCACCAGCTTAGCTGCCAGCTGGAGCCGGTGATCATAATGAGCTGCGAGACGATCAGTAAACCCGAGCTGTACACGATCCCGATATGCAGCGGGAATCGCGTCAGCATATACGATTCGCGGTAACGGAACATCGCCGACAGGCAGATGGCGGTCGTGACGCCGGCCGCCGGCCATTTGTAGGGGCCGAGGCCGATCGGGAGCGCCTCTACCAGGGAAGGATAAACCAACGCAAAAACGCCGAAAACGACGAGCGCAGCGGCCCACAAAGGAAGCAGCATCTGCTGCCACCGGGCCAGCGCCCGAACCGCCGCATGATCGGTGGGCAGCGTCGACAGCCAGATCCATACGGAAGCCAGCAGAACGCTGAGCTGTGCCGTTATTTTCGGCAAAGTGTAAACATCGTGCACCAGGAAGCCCGGAGTCGACAATCCATGGACGGCGAACACCCCTGCAAGCGATATGTACGCGAGCGCCAGAAAGGTGACGTTCACATTGCGAAGCCGTATGCCCGCAATAGCGACGGCGATCGACAAAAGCAGGGCAAGCAGCGACACGAGCGAAACGATATAAAAGTGGCCCGTCTCGTGATGCAGGACAACGTCCAAAGAAGCCTTCGTCCTTACCCAGAAATAGAACCCCAATGATAAGCCGATAGCCGCGCCCGGCCCGAACAATGACCATGCCTTCATCCGCATCTTTTCGCCACGACCGCCTTTCAACATCGTGATGCAAGTCTATCGTCCTGATTGAACTAAGTATAAGCCCAAATGTTCGCTAAATAAATAGATTGCGGTAAAATCGCACCCGCTCCGCCGAATCCTGTCGCCGTTGTCGATGGTGCCGGAATGGCAATGATTCCCGTTACACCGCCGTGCCGTACGGGTACGCTGCACCGTCTCGGTGTGGAAGGACAACGAGCCGATTTTGCCATCGGGCACGATCCGCGCGTATACGACCGACTCGGTGCTGGTCGACGGGATCGCCTATGCCCGCACCGATTATACGGTCGCGGCGCACGAGGGCGGGCCGATTCATTGAACCGCCGTCGCCGCCGTCCACCGCACCCGCGTCGGCGTCGGCATCCGCATCGGCATGACGGACGGAAGGACCGCAAAGGAAAACGTTCCCTTGCGGTCCTTCCGGGTTGCTTGGCTACCTGCTGTCGCCGATGCCAGTGCCCTTGTGGGGCGCCGGGACGACAGCGCCCGTGCCGGCCGGCCGTTTCGGCCGCCGCCTGCCTTGCGCGCCGACCAGCAGCCAACCGAACGGCAGCAGGCTCGCCGCTTTGGACAAGCCGATCGAGACGGCGGCCACGACGACGAACGTCAGCACGGCCGCCGGAAGGTGGTAGCCGGCCAACTCAAACTGCCGCGTATAGAACGACACGAACATCAATACATACGCATGGGCGAGAAAGCCGCCGAACGAATGCTTGCCGATGAAGGCCAGCCATTTTTTGAACATGCCGCCGTGGCGATCGAGTACGACGACCGCGCCGTATGCGGCCAGCAGCTGCGACACGATAAGCAGGAACGTGACCGGCCGCAAATAGGTCGACGCGCCGAGCTTCATGTCCTCCATGGAAAGCCCGAGCAGCTCATAGCCGATCCATACATAGAGCCCGATGAACAGCAGCCCGTTCCAGACGAGCGAGCGGACGGCCGCTTCCCTGAACCGCGCCAGGCCGTATGCGCATACCGCGCCCAGCATAAAGTAAAAGAAATAGAAAACGAACCACATGTTGCGGTTAACCAGCAGCCATTCCCACAAGCCGCCGGCAGCCGAAGCGGAAGCGCCCGCCCTGTAATAGGAAAACCACATCAGCGCCCCGTACGCCGCGGCCGCGAGCACGAGCAGCCACGCGGTACGCCGGACGGCGCGATCCGGCTCGCCCATCGCAAACCTTCTCAGCGGAGCAGCCAGCTTCAGCAGCAAAGGCAGCAGCAGATAAAATTGAAAAATCATCGGAATAAACCACAAATGATAGCCGTACGTCGGCTTCAGCAGCTGCCGTCCGAGCTCCCGCCATGTGTTCAAGTCGGCGAAGGAGTAGTCCATCACCATTGAGATCGTCGCCCAATAAATAACCGTCCACGCGAGGAACGGGGCGAGAATATCATTGAACCTTTTGCGCAGGTAAGGGCCGTAAGCCAGCTTGTCCGAATAATTGTAGATCAGGATGACGCCTGATAGAAACACGAAGGCCGGAGTGCCGAAGCGGGTAAAATGAAAAAGCATGCCCAGCATGACCGCATCCGGCTGCAAAATATCCGCCCGATAAATATATTCCGCGATGCTGTGCTGCATGACGATCGCGAAAAACGCGAGCGCGCGCAGAAGCGCGACCTCTTCGATTCTTTCCCTTGCCATTGCGGTTGCCCTCTCCCCCGATTGCCGCGCCGCCGTTCTTGCTCCGCGCGGAGCGGCTTGTCTTAACCGTTCCATTATAGCAGAAGCGGCCCGTCCCGGGCACCGCCTTCGCCGAATGGCAAAAACAACCGCCGAAGCGATGCGCTTCGGCGGTTGTCGCGGCACTGCCCCTATTGATCTGACAGCCGCTATCCATCCGGCGCTATTAACGCCCGCCGGAAGAGGCTCGCGTTAATAGCGCCGGTGCGAAACCCGCGGCTCCACGCGCGCGGGCCGGTCAATAAGCATTCGTGCCGAGCCGGTTCAGCGTCTGCTCGATGAAAGCAGGCTCGTCCTCCGGGGTGCGCGACGTCACCAGGTTGCGGTCGACGACAACCTCCTTGTCGACGAATTGTCCGCCGGCCGCCTTCACCTCGTCGGCGATGCCGGGGTAGGACGTCAGCGTGCGTCCTTGCAGCAGCCCCGCCGCCGCCAATAGTTGCGGACCGTGGCAGATCGCCGCGATCGTGATGCCGGCTCGGTCCGCCTGCTTCACGAACGCCTGCACGTCCTTGTCGTTCATCAGACGGGAGGGCGACTTGCCGCCCGGAATGATGACGGCGTCGTAGTCGCTCGCCTTCGCTTCCTTCGCGGCCAGGTGGGACGTATAGGCGACGGTCCCCTTTTTCCCCTTCAGCTCCGCGTTCTTCTCCAGGCTGATGATGACCGACTCGTGGCCGTTCTTCGTCATTTCCTCATAAGGATTGCGCATTTCCGAATCCTCGAATTCGTCCGCCAGCAGAAACGCGATCTTCTTCGCTTGCGTCATGCGGCATCCACTCCTTTCGCTCGCTGCCGACACGGCGCGCCGGGCGCGCCGCATCCGCGCATACAAGCTTTTTTTACCCGGATAGCGCCCGATTCAAGCAGTCCCTGCAACTTTCCCGCAGCGCGCGCCGCCTCCATTACCCGATCCCGCCGCCTCGCACCTTGCGCAACGAATGGCTGTGCAGCTCGGCATAGCAGCCGCCGGCCGCAAGCAGCCGCCCATGCGTGCCTTCCTCGACGATCCGCCCCTGCTGCATCACGATAATGCGGTCGGCATGCATGATCGTCGACAGCCGGTGCGCGATGACGAGCGTCGTCCGCCCGAGCGACACCCGGTCGAGCGCCTGCTGGATAAGCCGCTCGGTATGGGAATCCAGGTTCGCCGTCGCTTCGTCCAGGATGAGGATTTTCGGCTTGAAGACGAGAATGCGCGCGAACGACACAAGCTGCCGCTCGCCGGCCGACAAGCCGCTGCCCCGCTCCGACAGCCGCGTATCATACCCGTGCTTGAGCCGTGCGATCATCGCATCAGCGCCCACCGCCTTGCACGCCTGCACGACCTCCTCCCGCGTAATGTCCTCCCGGAACAGCCGGACGTTGTCGAGCACCGTGCCCGAGTACAGAAACGGCTCCTGCTGCACCAATCCGACGATGCGGTGAAGCGAATCGAGCGTCAGCCGGCGGATGTCGACGCCGTCGATGCGGATGCTCCCTTTTTTCACGTCGTAGAAGCGTGCCAACAGGTTTACGAGCGAGCTTTTCCCCGCCCCGGTCGTCCCCACGATGCCGACGAATTCGCCCGGCCGGATGTGAAGATCCAGATCCCGCAGCACCTCTTGCTCATCCACGTAAGAGAAGCGGATATTGTTGAAGTCGATCCTGCCTTCGACCCGGTCCGCTCCGAGCTCTTTCGTGTCCTCGGGGGCGGGATCGCGGACTTCCGGCTCGACCCGGAAAATGCGCCATAAGCGGTCCATCGATACGAGCGTGGACTGGAACGTGTTCCACTGCTGCGTAATCTGGTTGATCGGCTGGAAAAATTGGCGGATATAGCTGATGAACGCATACAGCACGCCGAACTCGAACGTCCGGTCCAGGACGGCGTAGCCGCCGAGCCATACGACGAGCGCCACCGACACGTTGCCCAGCAAGTCGAACGAGCGGTTGAACAGAATCGTCCCCCTGACCTCGCGCAGGCTGTCTCCCAGATAGCGGCCGTTGCGTTCGGCGAACCGGCCGATCTGCTCCTTTTCCTGATGGTACGTCTGGATCAGGCTCATGCCGGCCAGGTTTTCAGCGATGAAGGCGATCAGCCGCGACAGCTGGGAACGGGCTTTCTGGTAGGCGCTGCGCAGCATTTTACGGTATAGCGCCGCGATGATGAAGATGACCGGAAAGAGGATCAGGCAGTACAGCGCCAGCGTCACGTCCAGATAGAACATGAAGCCGATGATCATGACGATCGACAACCCGTCGCGCACGAGGCTCAAGAGCACTTGGG
This sequence comes from uncultured Paenibacillus sp., assembly GCF_963515335.1. Taxonomy (NCBI): domain Bacteria; kingdom Bacillati; phylum Bacillota; class Bacilli; order Caryophanales; family Paenibacillaceae; genus Paenibacillus; species uncultured Paenibacillus sp. Next base: position 45,172 of record NZ_CAUPYC010000003.1, read on the forward strand.
TGAAAAACTGGTTGATCGTCTCGGTGTCGCTCGATTCGTTCGTCACCAGGCTGCCGATCGGATGGCGGTCGAAGAACGACATCGACTGGCCCGAGATGTGGCCGAACAGATCGTTGCGCAGCTGCGCGACGATCCCTTGGCCGGCCCGCTGCATCATGACGCCCTGCCAATACGTGAAGAACAAGCCGACGCCCGCCAGCGACAGATATGCGGCCCCGAGCCCGATCAGAAGCGGAATTGCGCGCGTGCCGAGCGGAATCGCATCGTCGATGGCGATCTTGACGATATAAGGCTGCAGCAAATCGGCCGCGATCGCCAGGAACGTGCACAGGAAGCCGGCCAGGAACGTCATCCGGTGCGGCCTCGCGTAGCCGAGCAGCGAGCGGATCGCCCTGCGCCTGTCGTCCGCCGAAGCCCGCCGAGCCGCCGCTGCCGCCCGCGTCTTCTTATCACCCATAGGACGCTCCCTCCCCTTGTATGGCGTACAGCGAGGCATAGTACCCGCTCCGCTTCAAGAGCTCGCCATGTGTTCCCCGTTCGACCACGCGCCCCTCGTGCAGGACGACGATTTCGTCGGCATGCATGACGGCGCTGATCCGATGCGCGATCAGAATCGTCGTCTTGCCCGCCCGTGTCCGGCGCAGGCTGTCGATGATGGCCGTTTCCGTCACCGTATCCACCGCGCTGACGCTGTCGTCCAGAATGAGGATCGGCGCGTCCTTGATCAAGCCGCGCGCCAGGCCGGTGCGCTGGCGCTGGCCGCCGGACAAAGTCAGCCCGCGCTCCCCGAGCTTCGTGTCGAACCGATCGGGGAATTGCGCCACGTTGTCGTAGATGTCCGCGAGCTTGGCCGCGAGCTCCACGCGCTTCGGATCGGCGCTCCGCTCATAGAACGCGATGTTGTCCCCGATCGTCGTGCTGAACAGAAAGCCGTCCTGAGGCACATACGCAATCGAGGTCCGGAGGCTTTCGAACGTTGCGCCGCGAATGTCACAGCCGCCGATAAATACGGTGCCGGCGGGCGGATCGTAAACGCGCAGCAGCAGCTTCACCAGCGTCGACTTGCCGCTGCCCGTCATGCCGACAACGCCCACCGTCTTCCCCGCCTCAACCCGCAAACGGATATCGGCCAGGGCGGGCCTCGCGGAATCCGGATAGGCGAACGTCAATCCGCGGATCTCCACATCGGCGGCGCCGGGCGGCAGCGGGGCGGCCGTGTCGCACTCCCGAATATCGGGCTTGACGGCAAACAGTCCGTTCAACCGGTCCAAGGACGCGCGCGAGCGCTGGACAATATTAATGACGTTGCCGATCTGCTGGAGCGGATTCATGATCATCCGAAGATACAGCGTCAGCGCGACGAACTCTCCGAGCGACAGCCTGTCTTGCACGACCAGAATGCCCCCGTAGGTCATCGCGATGCCGAGCGACACGGCGCCGGCGAACGGCAGCGCCGCCTGAAACATGGCGCTCAGCTTGACCAGCTCCAACTGGTTGTTGCGGATCCGTTCGACCGTATCGCCGAACCGCAGGCGCGCGATCGGTTCGGCCGCGAACGTTTTGGTCACCTTGATGCCGCCGAACTGCTCCTCCGCCGACTCCGTCATGGCCGCGAGAGCTTCCTGCACCTGCTCGGATTGCCGCCTGATGCGCGGGCCGAAGCGGGTGACCAGCAGCGGTATCGTTAGCAGCGGCACCATGCTGAACGCCAGCAGGTAAAGCGGAATGTCGGTAAACAGCATGACGGCGACCGTCGAGACAAGCAGCACCGACGCGTTCGTCATTTGATTCAGTCCGTTCGCGATTGCTTCCCGCACCGCGGTCACGTCGTTCATGACGTAGCTGAGCAGCTTGCCGATGCCGTTACGGGAGAAATAAGCCTCGCTCAATCGCGTAAAATGCCCGAACAGCCGCTCCCGGGCCGAGAACTCGAAATAGCGGCCGAGCCGGTGGTTGATGTATTGGCCCGCCCCGAACAGGACGCCGTAGGCGATGCCGATCGCCATTAGCCGAACGGCGTGATCCCGCACCCCTTCCCGTGTCAGCGCGCCGCGCTGCAGCAGGTCGGTGAATTCGCCCAGCACCTTCGGAAACCAGGCGTATACGACATTGGCCGAGCCGAGCAGCAAAAAGGCCAGCAGATAATAACCGGCATACCGCTTCATATGCGTCCTCAGCAACCTTCGACCCTCCAACCGCTCTCACGCTCCCCGTTTTCCGTTCAGCCGCCATTATCCGTTTCGTTCGCCGCGGACTCCGCCGGAACTGATATTTTGCTTCCTTCGGATCCGCTCCGCCTCCCCGTCCCTGCCGCCGAGCAGCCAGAAGATGCCGTATTGCAGCACCGAAGCGCCGAGCAGCACATAAGCCAGCCGGCCGGGTTCCAGGTCTGCGGCGAACACGAGCAGCAGCGCGATCGACAGCACCCGGCCCGCATTCAGAAAGCATTCCCGCACGACGACGGCCTCGTTGCGCAGCTGCCCCTTCAACGGAAGCACGCCGATCATCTTGTAGTAGTCCGAGTTTAACGTGTTGATCGCCAGCGGATTAAATATCGAGAACAGGATCATAAACACCGCCACCGTCCACAAGCGGACATCGAACAGCAGAAAAGCCGCCCCGGCCGCGATGCCGGTGGACGAGGCCAGAATATAGCGGCGCGCCCGTCCCTCTTGGGCCACGCGCGAAATGACATACCCCGAAGCGATCAGCACCCCGGAGAAAAAGACGCCCAGATAGCCGACCATGTCCTCCCGGCCCACCGTCCGGTACAGCAGAATCGTGGGAAGAAACAGCATGATGCCCTGCAGAAGTCCCAGCACGAAAAAGCTGCACAACGACCTGAGCCAGACCCGGTTTTTGCGCATCAGAATGACCATCAAATTCAGGTAATACGCCTTATGGCGCGTCCTGATCGCCGGAATGCGCAGGCTGACGAACGCCGCGATGCAGAACATGACGAATGAAAGCGCAAACGTAATCGTGTAGCCCCGCAGCCCCTCGCTGTTCCCGATGATGAAGCCCGCCAGCGCGGGCCCGGCCAGTCCGGCCGCGTTGAAAAACACCATGTTCAAGGCGAGAAAGCGGATCCGGTTGCCGTCCGTCGACACGTCGTACATGAGCACGAGGTAGCCCATCCAGTACATCCCGGCCGAGAAGCCGTTCAAGACCGAGAAGGGCAAGTAATACTTCGCCACATTTTCCTGCATCAGCACAACGAGCAAATAGAATAACGCCATCAGCAAAATGCCGAGCCGGTACGTGACCATCCGATCCTTCCGTTTGGCGATCCAGCCCCCGGCCGCGAACGCAATCGGCGTCATGACGTACACGATCATGTTGTAAATGCCGTTAATGACCAGATCCTCCGTCAGCCGCCATAAGTACAAGTTCAGGAACAAACCCGCCATGGAGGCGCCGAATTGAAACAGCGAGTGGATCGTAATGGTCGTCGCCGCTTCGCGGGACAACCTTCGGTGCGGTTCGATTGCGGTTCTTTGCTTCAACGGCAAGCGGGATAACAGGCTCATGACGTCAGCTTCCTCCTCGGCTTAGGCCCTATCGCCCTATATTGTAATGCAGCGGACGAAAAATGAAAAAACGCGGAACCGACCGGTTACACGCGTTTTTCGCGGAACGCAAACCTTTTTCGGGATTATGCTCCTTTTTTGAGCCAATTCAAAATGTCGTCGAGCGTCTCGACCGGCACCACCTTCAGCCGCGGCGCCCCAAGCCGCGCTTCGTCCTCCAGCCCTTTCGGAACAAAAAACACGTCCGCTCCGGAACGGTATACCGTGTAAGCCTTCTGCTCCACCCCGCCGACGGGACCGACGACGCCGTCCGGACCGATCGTGCCGGTGCCCGCTACCCGCAGCCCGTTCGTCACGCCGCCGGGCGTCAGTTGGTCGATAAGAGCCAGCGCCAGCATGGCGCCATGGGAAGGCCCTCCCTCATGCGCAAGGTATTTACGGAATTTCACTTCTCCCGCCACGTCCGGCACGAGCACGTTCTGAATGCGGATGCCGAACACCGCGCGGGCAGGCTGCTCCTTGTCCGCCCTTGTCCTTACGGCGAGCGTCACCTCCCGCCCGTCCCGCATGACGGTGACCGCGAGGCTGACGCCGGGCGATACGTTCATCATCCTGTCCGTCAGGTCGACGATCGACAGCACCGGCGTGCCCGACAGGCCGGTGATGATGTCGCCGGCGCGCAGCGCGCCCGAAGCCGGGCTTCCCTTCTCGATGGCCGTAATCCGCACGCCTTGGGCAACGATGCCCAAGCCCGAGCCTGTCCGCTGAAAAGCGATCGCGCTTCCGGCGGCATCGGCATCCGTCTTCATCGTGCGCACCAGCTGGTCATACTCGGCGAGCGGCATGCCGAGCTCTTCAATCCGCTCGAAGCGGTAGTGCGGGAACAGCCTGGCGTACAGGAAATCGGCGGGGAAAGCGGGGCGCTCGAAGACGAGCACCCCGTCGATGCTTCCCTTCACCGTGCCGCCGGCCGCCCGGGCATACCGGCTCATGTCGACCGTCAAGCCCGGATACGTGACCATGTAATTCGTCGGCCAGAACAGCAGCCCGAGCAAAATGACGGTGACGCCGAAGGCCGACATGGTGAGACGGGAGCGCCTCGACAGATGCCGCTCCGTATAGGCCAGGTCGAGGAAAACCGCCAGCCAGGCGGCCCCGAACAAGCCCGCGGTCACCGAGAGCCGTACGGGCTCCGGTCGAAACGCGGCGATCGCGGCAACCGCCCCCAGCGACAGCAGCAGCACGGCGAAGCTGCGCGCCGCCCCCCTCAGCTTGCGCCGCGAACGCAGCGCCGCGTCGACGCAGGCCCATGCGGAAATCGCCCACATGGCGGGGGCCGCGGCAAGCAGGTAAACGAGCAGGTTCAGCATGTCTATCCAGCGGGGGCCCCCCGGCAGCCGGACCGGATCCGGCAGCCAGACAAGCTCACCCAGTATAAACAGCAAGAAAGCGATCGCCATGCCGCCCAGATACAAATACTCCCGCCAGCCCGGCCGGGCGCTGGGCTTGAGGTGCTGCCGCAGCCGGCGGAAGCGCCGGAAACGCTGCCGCTGCTCCTTCATACCGGTTCAACTTCCTTATATCGATTGTCTGCCGCCGTCAACATAGGCGCAAGCTCCTTTCCAACGCCGCCGGCGGCAGCGCTTGCGCCCGCCGCAAGCGCTCTCGAAAGTCAGTATATCACGAGACCGGCGAACGGGCATCCGAATAAGCGGCGCTTCCCCGCAATACTGTTCTTTAACCGTTCCGCTTGGCGTGATAACGGACGAGGGACACTTTCGGGCGATCGGTTGCGGGCAGATAGTGGAAGAGTGTCCCGGGATGCGTTATGATGGGGAATAGCGTTTGAGATCGATGTTGGGGGAAAGAGGATGACCGCACGTTTGCGATACGCACTAAGCCGCCCTTTTGCGGTGTTCACCTTGTTGATGGCCGCCAAATTTTATATGACGTCGGCCGTCGTTTTCGGCAGCGCCGGCTTTAACCCTTTGCTGTCGTCCCTGCCTTCGGTATGGCTCGCCTTTGGCCTGATCGAAGCGGTCGCTTCAAAACGGAAGCTGGCGGCCTATTGGACCGTCGATCTGATCTACACCTGCGTTTATTTTGCGGTCATCATGTATTACAAATATTTCGGAATCATCGTCACCTACCACGCCCTGGCGCAGGTCGGCCAAGTGACCGAGGTCAAAGGAAGCGTGTTCCAGCTGCTGTACCCTTACTTCCTGCTTATTTTCGTCGACCTGCTCGCGATCGCCGGGCTGTGGCTGTGGAACAAGCGCTTTCGCCGGTGGGCGGCGGAGGCCGGCCGGACCGGCATCGGCCATCGCGCCTCCTTCGGCGTCCTTGCCGCCGCCATGCTGGCCGTCAGTCTGGCGCAGGTGCTGCCCAACCGCGGCATCGTGAACGAACTGAAGCAGGCCGAGCGAATGGGCGTCATCAATTATGAAGTATATACGTTTCTTGCTTCCGGAACGAAGGAAACGGTCGATCCGGATACGGTGACGCGGGAAGCGGTCCTGCGGCTGAAAGGCATAAGGCCGGCGGCCTATCCGGTCGGCCGGGGCGCGGCCGAGGGCAGAAACATCATCTTCGTACAGCTGGAAGCGTTTCAGAACATCATGCTTGATTTGCGCGTCGACGGCCGGGAAGTCACCCCGGTCCTGAACCGTCTGAAGCGGGAGGGCCTGTATTTCCCCCGCTTCTATCAGCAGGTCGGCGCCGGCAATACGTCGGACGCCGAATACACGGTGAACACTTCGCTTTTTACGCCGCAGGCCGGAGCCGCTTCGGCGGTATACGCGGGCAAGGCGCTGCCGAGTCTGCCGAAGCTTTTGGAGGCAAAGGGCTACGAAACGATGACGTTCCATACGAACGACGTCAATTTCTGGAATCGCGATCAACTGTATCGGGCGTTGGGATTTAACCGTTATTACGACAGCGCCTTTTTCAAGGATGAGGATTTGGTCTATTTCGGCGCCTCCGACGAAGTGCTTTACCGGAAGACGGCGGAGGAGCTGGCCCGCTTCGACGCGCAGGGCACCCGGTTCTATGCGACTCTCGTATCGATGTCGGGGCATCATCCGTTCAACCTGCCGCCGCGCAAGAACAAAATGCGGCTGCCCGAACGCTTCAAAGACACCTTCGTCGGCGATTACATTCGTTCCCAGAATTACGCCGATTTCGCGCTGGGCCAGTTCGTCGACCGGCTGAAGGCGTCCGGCCTGTGGGAGCGCAGTCTGATCGTCATTTACGGCGATCATATGGGCATGCCGATCTATTCGCTTACCAAAGAGGACAAGAAGCTGCTCGAGGGGCTGCTGGGGCGGCCGTACGATTACACCGACATGCTGAACATCCCGCTGATCGTGCTGGCCCCCGGCGCCTTGGAGCCGCAGGTGCTGCCGCAGCTCGGCGGCCAGAGCGACATCATGCCGACCGTCGCCAATCTGGCCGGCGTGCCGCTGGACGATACCGTAACGTTCGGACAGGATTTGTTGAACGCTTCATCCAATCTGCTGCCGATCCGCTACTATCTGCCGTCGGGCTCGTTCATCAACGACCGCGTCCTGTATGTGCCGGGCAGCCGCTATGAGGACGGCCAGGTGTACCCGCTGTCCGGCGGGCAGCCGGCAACGCTGCAGCGCGACACGACCAGGCAGCAATTCGAGCGGGCGCTGGAGCTGCTGCGGATGTCGAACAGCTACACCGACAATTTGCCCGACCGTGAATGAAATTTGATGCGGAAGTCAGGAAAGCCCCGGGACTCCAAACCCGATGACGGCGATGTTGTTTCATCACAAGAACTGTTCCGTTTGCTGGAAAGCGAGAAGGGAGAATCGTTCCCTGGCAAGGATGCAGTCTATCGCTTTCTTAATCACAGCGGGTACGCATGGCGCCGTTTCCTACCCCGCGCTTTGCAGCTGGTACATCCGGTAGTACCGCCCCTGCCGCGCCATCAGCTCGTCATGGGTGCCGCGCTCGACGATTTCTCCTTTGTGCAGCACAAGGATGAGGTCGGCCTCCTTGATCGTCGACAGCCGGTGCGCGATGATGAACGTCGTCCGTCCGCTGCGCAGCACGTCCAGCGCATGCCGGATGACCGACTCCGTTTCGCTGTCGATGCTCGAAGTCGCCTCGTCGAGGATGAGCACGGCCGGATCGTACGCGAGCGCCCGCGCGAACGAGATGAGCTGCCGCTGGCCCGCCGACAGCGTGCCGCCGCGCTCCACAACCGGCTCGTGAAGGCCGCCGGGCAGGCGGTCCACGAAATCCGCGGCGCCCACCTCGCGCAGCGCCCGCCGCACCTGCCCGTCGGTCATCCCCGTATCGTGCAGGCTGACGTTAAACCGGATATCCCCGGTGAACAGAAAAGGATCCTGCAGCACGATGCCCATATGGCTTCGGAGCGACTGCTTCGATAAACCGCCGATGTCCCTGCCGTCGATCCGGATCGTCCCCGCTTCCGGCTCGTAAAAGCCGAGCAGCAGGTTCATGATCGAGCTTTTGCCCGAGCCCGTATGGCCGACGAGCGCCACCGTCTCTCCCCGTCTCGCTTCGAAGCTTACCGATCGCAATACCGGTTCCCCCGGCTTGTAGCCGAATGTCACGCCGTCGAAGACAACGTGCCCCTCGGGGCGCCGCGCCACGCTCGAATCGGGCGCCGCTTCCATCCCTTCCTCCTCCATGAGCGCAAAGACGCGCTCAGCGGAAACGACCGCGCGCTGCGCGTTCATCAGCTGGTCGAAGATGCCGATAATCGGCTCGAAAATCCGGCCCATGTAATCGACAAACGCATAGAATACGCCGAAGGAAATCGCCGACGCAAGCGATTCGCTGCCGAAATACCAGATGATGACCGCGATGAAAATCCGGCCGCAGAAGTACACCGCGTTGCGCCCCGAGAACGAGAAAATGCGGAACTGCGCAATCTGATTCCGGTACCGGTCTTCATTGATCGCCTCGAACTCGCCCACCAGCGCCTGCTCGCGGCGGAACGCCTGGATCATCGTCATGACGCCGATCGTTTCGTTCAAAGTGGCGTTCATCTCGGCAAGCCGGGCCCGGATCACGGCGACATATTTGCGCGAATACTTCAGGTGCAGCACGATTATTCCCGCATAGATCGGCAGCAGGCCAAGGCTAAGCAGCGCCATCCGCCAATCGAGGAAAAGCAGCGCGCCGAATACGCCGACAATATTCAGTCCGCTGACGACGAAGGTCGCCATGAAGCTCATGTACAGCTCCTTGATGTTCTCCGTATCGTTGGCGATGCGGGAGACGACCTGCCCGACCGGCGTATTGTCGAAAAAGCGGACGGGCAGCCGGTGAATATGGCGGAACACGTCCATCCGAATCCGCTGCACGATCCGCTGCGCCGCCGATTGCAGCATATAGCTCTGCGTGAAGTTGAGCGCGCTGGCCGCAAGCGCCAGCAGCACGATGAGCCCGACCAGCAGCATAACGGGCTGAACATCATGCCGGTAAAAGGCCGCCACGTCCTCCGCTCCGAGCACGACTTCTCCCACGGCCGGACTCTTCAGCGTGAAGGCGGTGCCCGACTGCGTCAATTCCGCTTCCGCCGCGCCCTGCAGCTCGTCAGGCTTCGCCCAGTCGCTCCGCACATATGCCAGTCCCCCGAACGGCACGGATCGGACATCCGCCGGAACCGACTCCGGCTTCAGCTCATACCACGGCTTCTCCACGGCAAGGATATGCACGTCTATGATTTGCTTCGCGATCAACGGACCGGCGAGCTGGGCGGCCATGCCGAGCACCAGCACAATCAGCGCCGCGATAATCCGTCCCTTGAACAGCAGCATGTAACGAAAAAGCCGCCTGCCGACGGAGCCCGATCCGTTCATAGCGCGCCCCCCTCCTTGCCGGCCCCGTCCAACAAGCTTTGCTCGATGGTCTGCCGGTCGTACTGCCGCTTATACCATCCGCCCTGCCGCATCAGCTCCTCGTGCGTACCTTGCTCCGCAATGCGGCCGTCGTCCAGCACGACGATCCGGTTCGCATGCTGAACGGCCGACAAGCGGTGGGTGGCGATCAGCGTGGTCCGTCCCCGGCGCTTGTCGAGCAGCCGCTGCACGATCGCGTGCTCCGTGCGGGCATCGACCGCGGACAGGGCGTCGTCCAGCAGAAGCACTTCGGGATCGGCGATCAGCGCCCGCGCGATACCCGCCCGCTGCTTCTGGCCGCCGGAGAGCATGACGCCGTTCTCGCCGATCAGCGTATCGGCTCCGTCCTTCATCGCTTCGATGTCCCGGGCGAGCGACGCATCCTCTATCGCCCGGGCAATCTCTTCATGGGAGGCGTCCGGCTTGCCGAGCCGTATATTGTCCCCGATCGAACGCGACAGCAGCATATGCTCCTGGGGCACGTAACCGATCCATCCGCGCAGCCGGGCTAGCGGTATCCGCTCGATGCCGACGCCGGAAACGAGCAGCCGGTTCGCGGGCGCCGGGTACAGCCGCAGCAGCTGCCTCAGCAAGGTGCTTTTGCCCGAGCCGGTTTTGCCGACGATGCCGATCGTCTCGCCGCGCGCAATCGCAAGGTCGATACCGCGCAGGCTGTCCTCCGGCGCCTCCGGATAGCGGAACGAGAAGTCCCGAAATGCAATCGAATCCGGCGTTTCCACGTCAACCGGCGCATCGGGCTCCTTCACATCCGGCTGCTGATCGAGGTTCGCCTGAATCCGGTCCGCCGAAGCCGTGCCTCTCTGCAGAATGTTGATGAATTCGCCGAACGCGATCATCGGCCAGATCAGCAGCCCCAAATACATGTTGAAGGTGACAAGCTGTCCCAGCGAGATTTCGCTGCGGAATACCAGATAAGACCCGTAGCCGATGCCGATCGCAAAGCTGAGCCCGACGATCGTCGAAATCGCCGGCTGAAAAAGCGCATTTACGAAGCTCACCCGGATGTTCTTCTCCATCACGTCGGCAGTAACCCGGTCAAACGCCTCGATGTCCTTTTCCTCCTGCACATAGGAGCGGAGCACCCGCATGCCGGAAATCGATTCGAGCACATGGTCGTTCATCCGGCCGAACGATTCCTGGGCATCCAGAAAACGGCGGCGCATCGTCCGGCCGAGCCGGTTGATGGCCAGCGCCAGCAGCGGAAGCGGCAGCAGCGCGGCCAGCATCAGCTTGAAGCTGACGAACAGGATCATGGAGATGACGACGATCGTCGTGGCGGCCACCGTATTGACGAGCGTCAGCACGCCGAAGCCCGCCGTATTGCTGATCGCCTGCGTATCGTTCGTCGCCAAGGCCATCAGCTCACCCGACCGGTTGCGTTGGAAAAAGGACGGCGGCATGCGCACCCAATGGCGCAGCAGCACGTCCCGCAGCTTTTTCTCCAGCAGAACGGCACTGCCGAACAGCAGGTTGGCCCAGGTGTAGAAAGTAACATACACCGCGACCGCCAGGCCGATCAGCAGCCGCACCGTCTTCGACAGGCTTGCTTCGGTCAGCGTGCCGTCACGGATGCTGTCGATGACGCCCCCGATCAAGCGGGGAGCGATCGTATTCAGCAAGGTGGTAACGACCATCAGCAGGACAGCGACCGTATAAATCAGCCGCCGCGCGCGGAAAAACCAGCGCATTTTATAAATGAACGACATCGTTGCTCCTCCCCCGGCCTCAGTCCGCTGTAAATGCTACCTCCCATTTTAACCCAAACGCGGCACAAGTGGATACCCGATCGTTCCGGTTCCAGGGTAGTCTGTCCGGCTCCGAATAGCCGGTTGAAATCGTCTGCATACTACTATCAAATGCCGATTACGGAAATGGATGTGCATCCATGGTTACGTTTGCCGGAATAATGCTCGTCTACGCGGCCGCCCTGTTGTCCGTCATTCCACTGCGGCGCAGGCTTCATCCGATTCTGATCGCTTGCGGCTATTGGGTTTCCGTTATTCTGTTCGAGCAGCTTTTCACCGTCCTGTCCCTTAATCTTCGCATGCTGGAGATCGCGCCGGGCCCATTCGCCGTCTGGAGCTGTAGACTTTACGGTTTTACGCTTTACCCGGCGGCGCTGCTGTGGTCCGCGGCGATCCTATCCGGCCGGGCGTCCAAACCGGTCAAAATCGTCACGATCCCGCTCTTCGTCGGCCTTATGACTTTATTCGACTACATTCTCTTTTGGGCCGGGTGGCTGGTGCAGCATCGCTGGATTGCCGCCTATTCGCTCATTCGCCATTCCGTGATCATCGTCATCCTGTTGTCCGTACTGGCCGGCATCCGGCAAATGCTGCGCAAAGGAGCCTCCGCGCCATGATCCTGTACACGCCGACCCGATTTGACTCCAACGAATGGTTTGTCATATGCGCCAGCCTCACCTGCTGGTCGGCCGTGCTCGTCAAGCCTGTCCGCATGCCGGTCGTGGTCTGGTTCGGCATCTGGCTGTTTAACGTATTTCTGGCGCAGACGGTCGATTTCATGGTCGCCGAGAAACCTTGGAATCTGTATGACATCAACGATCATCCGCAATACGAATGGTTTGACGTTTTCCTCTACGCGCTTGTGTATCCGCCTGCCGGCCTGCTGGTCATCCAGATCTACAAACGGCTCGCTCCGCTGGGATGGCGCATCGTGCCGTATCTGATCCTGTGCGCATCGGCGACCTTGTTTCTGGAATGGTTGTCTGTGTTGACGGGCGTTTTCCACTATCGGGGCTGGCAGCTGGCTTATTCGCTGCCGAGTTATTTTGCCGCTTATGCGCTCAATCTGGCCGTGTACCGCTATTTCATGCGCTGGATCCATCAGGACGTCGATCATCGGTGACAAGCGCGTGTGCCCCGATATGGGGTTTCGCGCCCTGAAGCGGAATAGAAACCGCCGCTTGCATGTGAAAACGATCACATACCGGATGCGCCGTTCATTTGTACAATGAAAGCATAAAGACATTTACTCACGGAGGGGATTATCATGACGGATCTGAAAACGGACATCATCACCCAAAACTATATGCGCTACTGTTATTACTGCAACCAGGCGGAACAATGCGACACCGAGCTGAAATGCCTGCAGTGCTGGGAAAACGATGAGGACGAGCAGCAGCTTAATGACAAAGACAACGGCAACCTTACGCTTCTTTTCCTTCGCGAGCAGTATGATTGACCGTCGTGCAGGTCTGTCCTACACATAAGGCGCCCGTTTCCGTACGGACCTCGTCCGCCGGCCCGGGTGTCTTTTTTTTCCGTTGAAAACGGATGTCTCCTGATAGATAATAGAGAAAAACGATGACAGGGAGATTCTGGATGAAGTCCGAGGAAAATGGTGAATTTCAGTACTATAAAGACGCGTTCTTCGCGGATTTCTTCGGCAAAGCGGTCATCGATTCGTCCGGCCGCTGGCTCCTTGCGAATCGTTCGTTCTATCGCATGGTCGGCTTCGAGGCTCATGAATTGGACAGGCATACCGCGTTCGAGATGTTTCCCGGAGCATACGAAGCGACGCGGGAGCTTGGCCGTAACCGGCATTCAGGCGGCGTGACGCTCGATTGCCTGTATGCGCCGCCGGCCGGCGAACAACGGCATATTCGCATCCGGATTGCCGAGAGCGGCGCCCCTGCGGACGCTGCCGGCGCCTCCGCACGCCGCTTCCTGCTGCATGCGTCGGATATAACCGAGCTTAGAGAGGCCGAACGTGAATCGGCCCATCTTCGCGCGCATCTGAACCACGTGCTCGACTCCGTGTATGAGGGCGTATACGGAATCGACGCAACTGCGCGGACCCTTTACTGGAATGCGGCGGCGGAGAAGCTGACCGGCTATTCCGGGGAAGAGCTGAGCGGTCACCATTTGCTTGATCTCGTTTCATCGCCCGATCCCAAAGACGGATTGTTGGCGGCCGAACGGAACGGGGGTTATACGGTTGCGGCGGAAAAAGACGCCGCGGGCTCTCGGGACGATATTTTCCGCCGCAAGGACGGCACGACATTCCCCGCCGAATACAAGGTGCGTCCCGTCATCGACGGGGAACGAACGATCGGAACCCTCATCACCTTCACCGATAAAACCGAACGGATGAAATCCGACGAACTGATCGTCCGGTCCGAGAAGCTTGCCGCGGCCGGACAACTCGCCGCAGGCATCGCGCATGAGATCCGGAATCCGCTGACTTCGCTCAAGGGATTCCTGCAGCTGCTGAAGACGGGCGGCGCCAACCAATCGAAGCGCGAGGCTTATGTATCGATCATGAACGGCGAGCTGAACCGCATCGAACAAATTTTAAGCGAGCTGCTCGTGCTGTCGAAACCGCAAACCGTCCAATTCGTAAGAAAACGTGTGTCGACGATCGTCGAGCAGGTCGTTTCATTGATGCAGCCGCAGGCGATATTGAAGAACGTGGAAATCGTCGTCCTGCCGATGAGCGAAACGGTGTTCGTTTACTGCGACGACAACCAGATCAAGCAGGTGCTTCTGAACCTCGTCAAGAACGGGATCGAGGCGATGCCGCAAGGAGGCAGGCTGACGATCGGAATGGCAGCCGATTCCGAACGGGTCGCCGTCACGATTGCCGATGAAGGCCTCGGCATTCCAGAGAATAAGCTGCAACGACTGGGGGAACCGTTCTTCACGACCAAAGAGAACGGAACCGGCCTGGGCCTGATGGTCAGCTACAAGATCATCGATAACCACAACGGCCGGATTGACGTGCAAAGCCGGCTGCACGGAGGCACGACGTTCACCATAACGCTGCCGCGGGATATGAAACAGACGCCGTGACGAAAGCGCGGTTTACGCGCGCCTTTCGGAACACGTATACTTAGATTGAGGTGAACGCAGCATGGAAGACGAGATCAAACGGGCGTATGAGACGCTTGGACTGCCTGAGAACGCATCCAAAGCGGACGTCGAGAAACGATACGAAATGCTTCTGCGGCAGGCTCGAGCCCGCCAAATGCGCAAGGAAACGGAAGAAGCCGACGATGACTTCAGCTCGATCAATCGCGCTTACCGTTTGATTACGGAGCGGGAAGACCGCAAAATCGTTTCCGCCCTTCAACAGGAGCAGTACGGTAAATATAAGCGGTTTGCCGGCCCGGCCGAGAGGCTGGACCATTTTATCCGGTATTATAAATGGCACGTAATCGGGGCGATCGCCGCCGTCCTGCTGGTCCTATACGGCATTTCGGCCTATATGGACCAACGTGCCGAGCAAGCCCGGTTAGCGGCCCTGCCGCCGGCCGATTTGACTGGAACCTTCATCGGCCGGTTTTATTTGCCGGAAGGAACGGGCGATACGGCGAAGATCGAAGAGGCGGTTCTCGGCCAGATGCCGGAGTGGCGGCGGGTTGAGTTCGATTTGCTCAGCCTCAATCTGGAAGCTCAAAGCCAGATTGACATCGCCATGCAGCAGAAGGTTATCGTCCAACTGGCGACGGAGAAGCCGGACGTCTATGTGCTCGATCGGGCCACCTTCGATTGGTTCGTCCGGAACGGTGTGCTGCTCAATCTCGACGCCGCGGCGGAAGGCCGCCTCAAAGGGCTGTTGACGGAACAAACGGCCGTCAAAGGAGCCGCTAACGACGATACGGGCGAGAAGGTGTACGGCATTGATGTAAGCGGCAGCGCTTACGCCGAAGCGCTGCCGCTGATCAAGGAGAGCATGGTCGTCGGCATTCGGGCCGACTCCAAGCAAGCGGACAACGCGCTGCTTCTCATTGAGCGTTACCTGCGGCAGACGGCCGGAAATAAAGACTGAACGATTCATATTCAGTCAATGACCGCCGGCTGTCCATTCTCCGGCATCGTGTCCGGCAATCTCCTCCGCCGACCGCCCTTTCAGCCTTTGGCCGCAATCCGTTTGGCAAGCGCGAAGCGGAGCAGCGGCGGCGCCGCCAGCAGCACGAACAGCAGCCTGAACATGTGGAGTGCATAGTGTCAATACATTTTACCGGATAATGGGAACTTTCAAACCATGGGCAAAGAGAAGCCGCACGCAATAGACCTGCTGCCGGTCTTTTGTTTGCGGCTTCCTCATAAAAACTGTATTGATGATCACCGCTCTAATATGACATCAATGACTTCCGTTCACTGGGGCTTCTGCCCGCTATTTTGGCAAAAGTTAGCGTTTCAGGTTCATTGACGGGGACTTCCGTCGATCTCACCGCACAGCGGCGAACGTGGCGCGACAAGCGGGCAATAGCGTTCCTTCTGCCAATGTCTTTTTTTCAAAGAGTACGATAGGAGGAATTGGCGATGGATACGCCAGGACATAAGAAAGCGATGACGACGTTGTTTTTGAGTCAGGACAAGGAAATGCGGGCGCTATACGAGATGCGCAAGACGGCGCAGCTTGACGAGCAATCCGCGCTGGATTATGCGGAAACACGCGGTCGGAGCGAAGTAGCAATGAACTTGCTGAGAAAAGGCAGCATGAGCACAGAAGAAATTACTGAAGCAACCGGCTTTTCCGAAGCAGAAATTACTGGATTGAAAAAGCAACGGAATTAGGAGATCCGGGCATGATACGCAGCTCTTTTTTCATTTAATAAGCGGATGATGAATTTGTTAAGTGTCAATGCCGGATTTATTTTGACCCACTTTGCCAGGTAAAATATCTGGAGCAAGCATCCCCGATTGCCACATGAAAAAATATAATCTGTAGTGTATACTAAACGTAGTGACTCAACATAAAGAGACCCTCAATTAGGAAGGGAAGTGAACGTACATGAACAGTGGAGAAGTAACGAAAATGCCATTAAACGATATTACGTCATTAAGGGATTTCTTGATGGAAGGCTTACATGCATCAACGAATGATGAAGTGGAGATTCAATTCTCTGAAGGCAAAGCCATCATTGCATTACCGACACTTAATAAAACCGAAATCATAAAACGAGTGGCAGGTAAAATCCCGTTAACAGATCCTTTCATGCGAGAAGTTTTACGTTCACGAAAGGCTGAAGAGGATCGAGATGAGTAGAAACAAAGTCGTCATTGATACAAATATCTGGCTTTATGTTGTTGCGGGTGTTCCCAGTGCAGTGCGATACTTGACTCAGTTACTTGAACAGCAAGAAACTGACATGTATTATTCTGCTGTGACTTACATTGAGATCTATTCATATTCTAATCTTGACAATGAAAAACGTCGAGTGTTTGATCAATTGCTTAGCATAGGCAAAATAGTGGAAGTGAATGAGCAGATTTCTCGCGTTGCAGCCGATCTGAGGGCAGCAAGAAAAAAAGAGACCGATAAAAATTTGAAATTAGCAGATGCTTGTGTGGCCGCTACAGCATTGATTCAGAGTGCTGTGCTGATCACTAATGATATTGATGATTTCAAGAATATAGAGCAGTTGAAATGTCTAAATCCTATCGATCCAACGGAATTGAATGGCTAATACGACAGTCCAGACAGTAGAGAAAAATGTTACATTTTGGTGGGGAAGTGAGTGGACTCTTGAGACGGAAAACATGTTAATACCGATAGCATGCGAATGAATCTTCACCTGATAATGATGTCGAAAGCCTTACGAATCGGTCTGTGAGCGATAGCCCAAAGAATTTGTATAGAAAGGTCGGGACGAACTCCCGCCTTTTTTTTTCGTTTTCAACAAGATTCTCATCCAACAATTTGTTGTGAAAGGAGGTTGCTAAAGCAATGAACCGCCCCTTGCCGGAATCGCAAAAGGAAGTTGCAATTGCCTTGTACCAGTATTTTCAGATGAATGCCGAACAATTGTCGATTCTGCTCAACTATAACCTTCGTACCGTCTACAACATGATCAGCCGGTTGCGTAAACAGGGCTGGGTTCACGATGTTGGACTTGGGTTTCTCGGTCAGAATCATCGTGCGTATACGCTGACCTTCGAAGGCGCTCTTCAAACCGCTCTTCTCACCGATCAGCCATTTCAACCGCGCTTGTGGAAGAATCGGATCATGGGATCGGAACGCACGTATTATATAAACGAATTTGTTACGCAACTGATCGCCTGGAGCAGCGAGGAAAAAAACGAAGGTCTGGCGGAGTGGCGAGGGACTGCTAATGCAGCGGAGAGTTATGCCCTATGGGATGAAAAGTCAGGCAAAAGAAAGCTCAGGCTGATGCCTAGCGCAGCGGGCACTTATATTTGGCGCGGCGGCGAACGAACCGTGTTTCACTTGGAGGTCGATACGGCGGCATCTATCATTTGGCGGATGCAGGATCAGTTTCTCGATTACGGTGAAGTTCTACATCAACTATGGGGTGAAGAAAACGTCAAGCGCATTCATGTGCTGGTGTTGACGGCCAATTCTCATCGCATGTTGCGACTATGCCGCCTCTGGCGAAATCTCGTCGAAGGAGCGCTGCTCGGCAAGCCGCTGCCGAACGTTTGGTTTATAATGTATGATGAATTTCAGGCGGGAGGACCGCTTCACGGCAGTTGGACGAATGTGAAAGATGAAACAGCGACATGGGATGAATTTTCCCGTCTTCCTCCTGTCCGAGGAAAACATGCTGTTTCATGGATCGGAAAACGGAAACGCGCAAGTCCGTTTCCCGCCTCTATCAAGCGGTGAACCTTTCGGTGAAACTGTCGGTGAAGTTTCGAGAGGAAGACTGAGAGAAAATCTGAGAGAAATTCGGAATGCCTGAAAACGCCGAGATCGCGCGCCGTGTTTGAACTGCCGGAATTGCCGCCAGCCAGACTTATATCCCACATGCGGGGTAAGCGATATAAGCGCCAGTTTCCTCTTGCGACACCTTTCAGTCAGAGTTTGCGGATGTCACTATTTTTCTGTTACCATGTTACTGTCGATAAGAGTACTCAATGCCCTCCCCCAGCTTTCGATTTCGCCGTACAGCGGCGCACACAGCGCGATAGGCGGGCAATTGGACGACCGTTTGGCAAGGTGGATGACCTTCATCAGCGGCGCATCCAAGGAACAATGGGAGGAACTGGCGATGGATATGCCTGGACTTAAGAAAGCGATGACGACGTTGGAGTTTCTGAGTCAGGACAAGGAAATGCGGGCGCTGTACGAAATGCGCAAAAAAGCGCAGCTTGACGAGCAATCCGCACTGGATTATGCGGAAACGCGGGGCGAAGAAAGAGGCAGGACTGCAGTTGCAATGAACTTATTGCGAAAAGGCATGAGCACTGCGGAAATTGCTGAAGTAACCGGTTTTTCCGAAGCAGAGATTGAAGAATTGAAAAAACAATGGCATTGAGTCAAGATCCGGGCATGGTGCTCGGGTCTTCTTTCTTTTCGTCTGCGGATGTTTGATGCGTTTAGGCTAATAACAGCGATAGTTGTTTCTTTCTGAAGGCTCACTTGGCGGGGCCTTCTTTTTGTTTTGTCATATTTTGATCACTCGAATAAAGGATGGGGAGAAATCATGGAACGTAGAAAAATTGTGGTGGAGCGCCGGTTTGAAGGGGAATGGCATCTTTCCGTCGTGCTGCGGATATGGCTGCAAAAACACTGTAAAGGTGATGCGGGATGAGTTATAATGGGCACTGCCTGAATGGTTTGAAAGTTCCCTCAACCAAGCTCGCAAAAGCCGGGTATTCCGGCGATCAGCGTACGGGAGGGAACGAGATGTATGTAGCGACGTATGTTCGCGTATCGACCGTTTTCGAGGAGCAGGATTCCTCGCTCATCAATCAGGAGGAGGGATTGAACGATTACATCCGGCGCAACGGCTGGGTGCTGTTCGATACCTACAGCGAAAGGCAGTCCAGCTTCAAAAAGCGGATTGAATTTCAAAGGCTTGTGAAAGACGCGATGGCGCGCAAGTTTCACGTCATTCTCGTCAAGTCGCTCAGCCGCTTCGGCCGTAGCATCGGCGAACTGAATACGATTGTCCCGCAATTGGTGGAAAAGGGCTTGCGCTTTGTGGCGCTCTCTGAGGGCATCGATACGGAATATCCGGACTGGCAAAGCAAGCTGGCGATGTACTCGATGGTCTATCAGATGTCCAGCCAAACAACGTCCGATTGGATTCGGATGGCTGAACGGGCTCGGGCGAAGCGTGGAGAGTTTACCGGCTCCTTCGCACCGTACGGTTACACGAAAGTCGGCAAGGCGCTTGTGCCAGCCGACGATGATACGCCCCGCGTCGTTCAGCGCATTTTCGACTTGCATCTGGAAGTAAAGCTTGGCTTTCAGGCTATCGCCAATTTGCTCACAGACGAAGGCATACCATCGCCCGCGCAAATTCAGGGAAGGAAAAACGCTTCCCCCTACTGGCACCAAACATCGATCCAGCTTATTTTGAAAAATGCGGTGTACGTCGGGAACTTGGTGGCTCAGCGGCAGCACGTCTCGGCGCTGGGTAGTATGAAGCGAAAACGGACGCCGAAAGAGGAGCATGTGATTCTCAAGGACAACCATCCGCCGCTCATTTCGCGGGAGCAGTTCCAGGCGGTGCAAAACCTGATTCATCGCCGCTCGTTCCGTAAAGTGTCGGGCAAACCAAATTTGTTTTCATACCTGCTCTTCTGCGCTGACTGCGGTCACGGCCTGTACTGCGTCAAGCGACATTACGGGAACACGCATTACATTTGCGGCTTGTATCAGAAGCGCGGCGCACACCACTGCTCCCGCCACCCGATCCGCGAGAAGCTGCTGGAAGATCTGATTTTGGACGACCTTAAGAAGTTCGTCGGAGAGCATGTCGATCGTAAGAAGCTGCTGGAGGATATGCAGAATGAGGCGAGAAACGAGGCGCAACGGGCAGCGCAGGAAATCGACGCTTTGCAGAAAAGGATAGCCAAACTGGAGCAGCGGAAAAACGCGGCGGAGGACAAATGGTTGGACGGGGAATGGAACAAGGAGCGTTATCACGAAGCGCTGGAACGGCTGGACAAGGAGCTGTACGAGACGCGGCAACGGCTGAACAAGCTGTCGCGAAACCCGAAGATCAAGCTTCCCGACATCGCCAAGCTGACGTCATTCGATAAGTTGGATCGTGAATTGGTGTTGCTTTTGGTCAAGCGAATCGAGGTTCATCAAAACGGCAATGTTACGATCATATATAATTTCACGCTTTAACTAAGTCTTCTGTCTTCATGTGTAGTCGCTGTCGAGCCGACACAGCTGGTATGCGGTTACCTGCGCCACGTCTGCGTGCAGCAGCAGGGCGGTTACCGCCACCTCGCCGAGCCCGCCGGGCGCAAGCGACAAAAAACCAGGTGACGACCGAATCGCCCGTCACCAGAGAGAGCACCCAGGCTGCCGCAATCGAAATCGCGACGAGCAGCGCCGCGACGGCGAATGCCAGCGGGCCGAACCGCCGATTGGCGAACACGACCCGCGGTTGAATGCGCAGGCCGATGTAGATGCCCATTGAAAGCTGCGCCGCAGCCATCAGCGGGTCCGGTACGACCGGGAACACGGCGCCGGCGGCCGACAAGGCGCCTACGAACGCGATCGGACCGAGAAACTCCCCCGCGGGCAGCCCCAGCCGCCGGGCCAGCCAGGCGGATAACGGTACGAGCGGCAGCATGAGATAGCCGTACAACGGCGGCCACGCCGCAACGGCTCCCGCTGCGGCCGCCCGAGCCGCCTCCGCCGCCCGAGCCGCCTCCGCCGCCGGCACAGCGGATGCGTTCGTGAAGAAGGCCGCAAGAAAAGGCACCGTGTACAGCACGACGACCAGCCGGGACGTCTGCATCAGCGCGACGGTTCCCGGATCGGCCCCTTTCATCTCCTCCGCCAGAAGCACCATCTGCGGCAGCCCTCCCGGCACGCAGCCGAGCACGGCGTTCATCTCGCTGAGCCGCGCCAGCTTCGCGAACCCGATTCCGATCATGTAACAGACCGCAATCCATAGCACTCCCGCCGCAATCATGCCCGGAAGATCGCGCGCCATCGCAAGCAGCGTATCCAGCGTTATTCTCTGTCCCAGCATCAGGCCGATCACGACAACGCCCGCATCGCTCAGCCAGCGCGGCCACACAGCCCTCCCCGGCCGCAAGGTATTGACAAGCATGACGCTGAACGCAGCGCCCAATATCCACGGCAAGGGCAGGCCCAGCAGGGCAAAAGCCAATCCCCCGATAAAGCCGACTGCCAGCGTGCTTCCCCATAAAGCTGCGTTTCTCATACTTTTCCCCCAAAGCGGTTTCCTTGTTTGACCGCGCCGTTGCGCCCGGTCCAATGTTCCCATCTTGCAACGTATCCGTCCGTTTGTCAAAGGGACGAGGTGCTGTTGAACTTCCTGAACGAAGCGCTTCGGGAAACCGAGCCGAAGCCGTTCATCCGACTGACGCTGCTGAGTACGCATTTGGATAAAACCGCGCGGCCGGACAAGGTTCCAAAGAAACATGGGAGGAATCGGCGTTGAGTCAGGACTAGGAAATGCGAGCGCTGTACGACACGCGGAAAAAGGCGCTTGATTATGCGGTAGCGAATACACGCAAAGGAGGGCCGCCCCTTGGCGCCCCCTCCTCTTCGCATTGCCGCTCGCTCCTATCCTATCCCGACACCTCATAAATCAGCGCCTCGTAAGGCCGCAGCGCAAACGTCCCCTCGACGCCCCGCTCCCGCGGCGCATCGGCGTAATTGCCGAGCACGAGACGCAGCGTGCCCTTGCCGGCGGCGGCGCCTTCCGGCGCCGTAAAGCGGTTGGCTCTCGAGTCGTGGTTCAGCGCCACCAACCACCGCACACCGTCATGGCTGCGCATATATGCGTACACGTGGGGATCGTCTCCGCTGATGTCGGTGAAATCGCCGTAGGCCATCACCGGATGCTTTTTGCGAAGCGCGATCAGCTCCCGGTAATAATGCAGCACGGATGCCGGCTCCGCTTCCGCCTGCTCCACGTTGATCCGCTTGTAGTTCGGATTGACCTTGATCCACGGCTCGCCGTCGGTGAAGCCCGCCTGCGGCCCGCCGTTCCACTGCATCGGCGACCGTGAGTTGTCGCGGCTCAGCGGCTGCAGCTCACGCAGCACCTGCGCCGGATCGCGGCCTTTGCCGACCTCCTCGACGTACCGGTTCAACATCGCGATGTCCTGGTACTCGCCGATGCTGTCGTACCGGACGCCGGTCATCCCGATCTCTTCACCCTGGTAAATGTACGGGATGCCGGGCAGCGTGTGCACGAGCGTGCCGAGCAGCTTGGCGCTCTCGACCCGGTATTCGCCGTCGTTGCCGTAACGGGTCACCTGGCGCGCATGGTCGTGGTTGTTCAGGAACTGCGAGCCGAAGCCGCGTCCGCGCATCGCTTCCGCCCATGTACGCTGGATGCGCTTGAAGCGAAGCATATCCCATTCCGGCATATCGTCCGCCACCTCGAAGTGAAACAACGTGTTCAGCTCCTTGCGCGCCTCGTCGACGAACAGCGGCCCGGTCTCCGGCGTCGCGAACGCCACCTCGCCGACCGTCATGATATCGTAACAGCTGAACACCTCCCGGTTCATCTCCTGCAAATAATCGTGCAAGCCCGGATTGTGCGTCAAATAGCAAATGTCGTGCGGATCCTCGGCATCCTCGAACCGTTCCGGCTTCGCCAGCAGCGCCAGCGCGTCGAGTCGCAGGCCGTCGATCCCTTTGTCCAGCCAGAACCGCAGCATGCGGTACATCTCTTCCCGAACCTCCGGATTGGCCCAGTTCAGGTCCGGCTGCTCGATCGCGAACGAATGCAAGTAATACTGGCCCGTGCGTTCATCGAACTCCCACGAGGAGGGGTTGAAATACGACCGCCAGTTCGTCGGCGCCCCTCCGCCCTTCGGATCGCGCCAGATGTACCAATCGCGCTTCGGATCGTCCTTCGAGGAACGCGACGCCTTGAACCAAGGATGCTGATCCGATGTGTGGTTCAGCACGACGTCCATCATCAGCTTCATGCCGCGCGCATGCACCTCGGCCAGCAGCTTATCGAAATCCGCCATCGTGCCCGCCCGCTCCATGACCGCGTAATAATCGGACACGTCGTAGCCGTTGTCCTTGTCAGGCGACGTGTTGAACGGATTCAGCCACACCATCGTGACGCCGAGCGACTTGATGTAATCGAGCTTCCGGATCACGCCCTTCAAATCGCCGTAGCCGTCGCCGTCCGTATCAAGAAAGCTCCGCCAATATACCTGATAAACCACCGATTCCTTCCACCAAGCCGGTTTGACCAGCATCGTACATCTCTCCCTCTCTGCAAACCCCCTCCAAAGCGACGTAAGCCGATCGCTCACGCTGCGTTCTTCACAGGGATACCATTCGTTCCTATCCTGGGCGGTCCTTCTCTTTATTAACCTTTAACCGGATTAACCTTTAACCGAGCCACCGAGCATCCCGCGAACGAAATAGCGCTGCAGCGCGAAGAACACGGTCAGCGGCATCAGCATCGAAATGAACGCGGCCGCCGTCAGCAGATGCCAGTCGTTGCCCCTCGATCCGACCAGGTTGGCGATCTTCATCGACATGACCTGAACCTCCGGCTGGCTGCCGAGGAAAATGAGCGACACGAGATAATCGTTCCATACCCATAAGAATTGGAAAATGCTGATCGAAGCCAGGGCCGGCACCGACAACGGCAGAATGAGCCGGCTGAAAATCGTAAAGTTCGTGGCGCCGTCCATGAACGCCGATTCGAAAATATCTTTCGGCAGCTGGCTGATCGACGTGTACATAAAGTAGGTGATCAGCGGCAGGCCGAATGCCGTATGCGCGAGCCAGATGCCGAAATACGTCCCGTTCAGGCCGAGGCTCGTATAATCGCGCAGAATCGGAATGAGCGCCACCTGCAGCGGCACGACCAACAGCGCGATGATGATGACGAACAGCGACCTCCGACCCGGAAACCGCAGCCACGCGAAAGCGTAAGCCGCGAAGGACGCGATGAAAATCGGGATGACGGTAGCCGGCACGGTTACGGCGATCGTATTCCAGAACGACTGGCCCATGCCGCTGCCCTGCTCCGTCCTGACGCTGCCGTCCGGCAGCGTGATTTTGTACTGCTTGCCGCCGAGCACCGTTTCATAGTTCTGTGTGGTGAAGCCGGTAATCCAGGCCCACTCTTTCTCCTGAACGTTGATCAGCCGCTGGCGCCGGTTTTCCCAGACCAGCAGCTGGCCGTCGCGCTCGACGCCTTCGCGGAGCTGATCGTCCGAATAGGTTTTGCCTTCGACGGTAATCGGCTGCCGCAGGTCCGTATCGCGCGGCAGCTCGATCTGGGCGACCGTCGTCCACGCCTTATGCGGGAAAATGTTCCACCAGCCGGTGGACAGAATATCTGCGGCGGGCCGGAATGACGAGACGAGCAGCCCGAACGTCGGGACGGCCCAAATGACACAAATGATCGCAAGCACGGTGTTGACGAGCCATTTGGATCTGCGGACTCCTTTGCGTTTCATTTAGAACCCTCCCTCTTTGCGGAATTGACGCAGGTTGATGACGATGACCGGAATGACCGCAATCAGCAGCACAATCGCCAGCGTCGAGCCGTAGCCCGCATTCTGGTACATGAACAGCTGCCGGTAGAACTGCGTCGCGACGACCTCGGTGTTGTACTGGCCGCCGGTCATGATCATGACGACGTCGAATATTTTCAGCGTGAATACGATGATCGTCGTCGTAACGGACAGCAGGGTGCCCGAGATGTACGGAATCATGATGCTGAAAAAGATGCGGAGCTCGCCGGCGCCGTCCATGCGCGCCGCCTCCAGCATATCCTCGGGAATGCTCTTGATGGCCGCCGAGAAAATGACCATCGCGAAGCCGGTCTGCATCCAGATCAGAATGACGATCAGGAACAGGTTATTCCAGGGCTGGACCATGCTGAGCCAGGCCTGCGGCTCTCCCCCGAGCGCCACGACGATCGCGTTAAGCAGACCGATCTGCTCCTGCTCCGGCTGATAATAATAAATGAATTTCCAGATGACGCCGGCAGCGACGAATGAAATCGCCATCGGCATGAAAATTATCGCCTTCGCCAGCCGTTCGAAACTGCTCCGGTCGGCCAGAATGGCGATCAGCAGGCCGAGACTGACGCACGCGGTCGTCCCGAAAAACACCCACAGCAGGTTGTTCCGGAGCGCGGTCACGAGCAGCCGGTCCGTGAACACCGCCGCGTAGTTGGCCAAACCGACGAAATCGACCGAAGAGGCGTCGAAGAAGCTTAACCAGAACGTCCGCAGCGTCGGCAGGACGAGCAGCCACCCGAGCAGCAGGACGGCCGGACCGACAAACACAAAAGGCAATAGTCTCCGCTGCCATTGATCCGGATACTGCTCGACCATCCAGTTGAAGGACCAGTAGATCGAATAAATACCCAGCGCACCCCATAGTACCGCCAATACGGCATTGGCTACCGGCGGAAGCCCGGAATCGCGAAAAAACATAAAAATCAGCCAATGAATGGCGATATTAAGAGCCGGCACCAACAAGGTTACCAAGAGCAGACGCAGAGCATTGCCTTTTTTCGCCTGCAATTCCATTTCATTTCCTCCTTACGTTTTGTGGAGCATAGCTCCAACCGATGTTCTTCGCAACAAAACGCATCCTAAGCATATGCTTAGGACAGGGCAAGGCCGCCCGCCTGAGCGGTACGGCCCCAACCGCATCCGTAATATCTTATTTCCAGCCTGCCTGGATTTCGGACAACGCCGTATCCAGATCGGCCGCGCCGCTGACATAGTCGGTCATGCCTTTCCAGAACGTGCCCGCGCCTACGGCGCCAGGCATCAGGTCGGAACCGTCGAAACGGATCGCCGTGGCGGAGCCGAGGAAGTCGGCCATTTTGCGCTCCGCTTCGTTCGCGTACCAGGACGGATCGGCGCCGTTCATCGGTGCCGTTACGCCGCCGGACTGAATCCACGTCTTGAGCGAATCGGCCGTCGTGAAGAATTCCATGACCGCGCGAACCTCGGGACGGTCGTTGAACATCGCGTAGATATCGCCGGAGATCAATGCCGGCGTGCCGTACTGCTCATCGATCGAAGGCAGCGGGAACCAGTCGAAATCGTCAGGCGTCAGACCTTCGGGGAAGAAGCTCGTAATGAAGCCCGCTTGACGGTGCAGCCATGCTTTCGGCGGATTCTCGTACACCGGCTTGACGGCGTCGCCGAACGACGTCGTGGCGATCGATTTGCGGCCGCCGTATACGTAATCCTCGTTAAACCAGATTTCGGACATTTTCTCCGCTGCGTTCTTGACGATCGGATCGGTGAACGGAAGCTCGCCGTTAACCCACTTGTCATAGTTCTCAGGCGACGTGGTGCGGAGCATGATGTCCTCCATCCAGTCCGTCGCCACCCAGCCGGTTGCCGTGCCGGATTCGATGCCGATACTCCAGGCCGGATCGCCGTCCGCGGCGATCTGGTCGGACAGCTTCTTCAGCTCGTCCCACGTTTTCGGGATCGTATAGCCCGCTTCCGCGAACGCTTTCTTGTTGTACCATACCAGGGATTTCACGCTGGAGCGCGCCCATACGCCCGCCATAACGTCGCCGTTCGGACCGGGCATCGTGCCCATATCCAGCCAGCTTTGCGCGTACTGCTTGTTCAGGTACTCATCGCTCAGGAACGACTTCACGTCGATGACTTTGCCGTCTTTAACAAAGCCCTTGAGCAAGCCCGGCTGCGGGAAGTCCGCGATGTCCGGCGCGTTGCCGCCATTAACGCGAACGGAAATCGTCGCTTCGAATTCCTTGGAGCCTTCATAAGCGATGTCGATGCCCGTTTTCTCCTCGAACTCCTTGATCGATTCGTTGAACTTCACTTCATCCGCATCGGTGAACGGACCGAACATCGTCACCTTTTTGCCTTTGAAGTCGCCGTTCATCGCTTGCTCCACGTACGAGCCGGCAGCCGCGCCGCCGTTGTTGCCGTCGCCGCCGGCATTGCCGCCTTCGTTCGTTCCGGCATTCGTTCCGCCGTTTGCTCCGCCGTTCGTTGCACCGTTATTGTTGTTTCCGCCGCATGCGGAAAGCACCAGGGCGAAAACCAAAATCAGAATGAAAGCGGACAGTGTGGTTCTTTTCCTTTGCACAGACCTCAACCCTTTCTCATTTGTTCGATTTCGATGATCGTAAAGCTGTCAAGCTGCGATAAACCGCCTAAGTATTCCGCGGACCGATGTGCGGACATCACCCCCTTAAAATACCATCGTTTGCCTGGCTTTATACCTTTTTCCTGCGTAAAAGTTCGGCCTCCGCAGGCTGCCCCTTTCATAGGGAGCGGGTCGACTCCCGGATAATGAGCCGGTGGGGAAGCTTCTCGCGGAGCTCTTTGACCTCGCCGGTCGTCGCCAGCTCGTGAAGCTTGCATACGGCGCGGTAACCGATTTCATACACCGGCTGGGCGACCGTCGTCAGCTTCGGAATAAACATATCGGCCATCCGGATGTTATCGAACCCCACGACCGAAACATCTGCTGGCACGGACCGGCCGCTCTCGCGAACGAAGGAGATTGCGCCCATCGCGAACTCATCGGAGGCGGCGAATATTGCGGTCAGCTCCGGATGGTCGGCGAGCAGCCGTCCGGCGGCGGCATACGCGTCCTCGAAGCGATGGGCGGCGAATTCGACGCAAGTCTCATAAGCCTGAAGGCCATGTTCGCGGAGCGCCCGCTGAAAGCCGTCGTATCGCGGATACCCAGAAATCGTCTCTCCCAGCGGAAAGCTGATCATGCCGATCGCCTTATGGCCGCTCTCTATGAGATGGAGCACCGCGTCGAAAGCCGCCTTCTCATCGTCGATGTCAACGGATGGGATGTCGAATTGCGGCGCATTGGTTGAGGCGAGTACGAACGGAAGCCGGTGCCGCAGCATTTCTTCATAGTAATCCTCATGCAGCGCATCGCTGGCGAAAATGATCCCGTCCACCTGCTTCTCGTAAAAGCTGTGGATGTACGAGAGCAGCCGGTCGTGGTCGCGGTCGGTGTTGCAGATCATGAGACTGTGGTTCAACCGAACGGCGGCGTCCTGCATCCCTCGGATCAGGCCTGCGTAGTAAGGGTTTTCAATGTCCGGAATCATGACGCCGAGCGTGTCGGACTTCTTGTAAATCAAGCCGCGCGCAAAGCCGTTCGGTTGGTATTGCAAAGTTTCTATAGCTTCCAGCACCCGGCTGCGCTTGTCTTCCACGACGGTTTCCGGCGCGTTCATCACGCGGGAAACCGTGCTGATGGAGACACCGGCACGTTTGGCGACGTCGCGAATCGTCGGTTTCATAAGCAGAGCCTTCCTCCTGGTTCGTAGGGTACGGCTAGTACGGTCTGTCGGTTCCCGCTGCCATATCGCCGAAAACGTTTCCTGAAAAGCTTTTCTGAAAAGCTTTTCATGATCATTATAATCGACCCGGCTCCAACTTGCAATCTAATCATGATGCCGATTATTTTAGGGCCCCCTTCTCTTTCATCGGAATTCTTTGCAGCAGGCAAGCTTGAATCGCTCGCAAACACGGTGCCCACCGCGCAGCATTCGACTTCATTTATCGACGAGATTCATCGTTTTATAGCCCCTTTTTCCTGGGCATTAAGGAGGAGTCCGTTCTCTGATGTGGAATAGAATACATTAGAATGGTGACCGTTCCCGAACATTCGGTCTCTGGTTCCTGCTTGAACGTATGTTGCCGGCAACAGGAAGCAAGGGGAGGATCTGAAATCGTTGGAAAAACAACACCGTATCGTCGTATTCACCCCGCATCTGGACGGTGATTACTTCGGCAAGCTGCTTGCCGTTATAAACAAAATCACGCAAGTCCGAAGATCGGAACTGACTATTGTGCAAACGCAGATCAACCATCCTTATGATTCGCCGATTGACGATCCATTGTTTGTGGACAACATGGATGCCTGCATCATACTGCTGGACTGTGTCGGTCCGGTTACACGGGATCGGCTTGCCCGCTGCGGCAAGCCTGTCGTAGCGGTCGGCTTCATCGAAAGCGCCTTTCCCTGCCACTCCGTCGTGATCGACAACCGGACGGGCATCCGCAACGCCGTCAGCCATTTGGCCATGCACGGCCATACCGATATCGCTTATGTCGGCGGTTCCGTTCAATACGACCAAATCGAACGATTCGAAGCCTTCAAAGCCGCGCTTGAAGAGAACGGGCTGGCGCTGCATCCGGAGCTTGCGGTGCGCGTCGATGACAATATGGAGCGGGACGGCATCCAGGCGGCCGAACGGCTGCTTCAATGCGGACGCCGGTTTACGGCTGTCGTAGCGGCATCGGACAGGAACGCGATCGGATTGATCCACTCCCTGGAGGCGCACGGTTTGTCCGTACCCCATGATGTCGCGGTAACCGGCTTCGACAACATGGAGCAGGCCGCCGGCGAGCCTTATTCGCTCTCGACCGTCCGGCAGGGTTACGAGGAACTGGCGCAGGCCGCAATGGACATCCTCTACCGCATTCCGGCAGGGAAAGCGCCTGCGGCCGGTGTGACGCAAGTTCCGGTCCGGTTTATCCGCCGCTCTTCCTGCGGCTGTCCATCCGTCCCCGCCGACCCGGCTGTTGAAACCGTTTCCTCCAGGCAAACGATTATCGGTCTTCGCAATGCTTTGCGGTTGACGGAACAAAGCCATTCTGAATGGATACGAAACATCGCGCGCACCGCTTCCGCCGAGAAAATCGAGCTGGCGGACCTGTTTTGGAACTCCTCGCACTGGGGATATCTCGCCTTATGGAACGCCGAACGCACCGAACTCGTCGTCGACCGCGCGTTCAGCAGGAAGGGCCACCCCGCTCCGGCTGCGGGCAAGCGATACCGGCCCGGGGCTTTTCCCGACACGGACCTGCTGCCTCCTTCCGTCAAGGACGGTGGCGGGGATATCGTCATCGTGCATCCGGTCAAAAACGATCATTACGATTGGGGCTTTATCGTGCTTGTCGGACCGTTCGACGAGCTCAGCGGCCTGTTCATCAGCCATCTCGGCCACCAGAGCTATAACATATTGGCGGGCGTGCTCGAGCGCGAGCTTCTGTTCGAGAAAGTGCGGACAATGGCGGACCGTCTCGAAATCGTATCGCGGACGACCAATGACGGCATTTGGGATTACGACATCGTCTCCGAGAAGGTCGAGTGGAACATCAGGTTCCGGACCATGCTCGGCAGCGCCGGCGAACAGCTGACCGAAGACCCGGAATCGTTGTTCAAGCTCGTTCATCCCGACGACGAGCTGCTGCTGCGCAGGCGGATCCATGAGCATCTTGTCGAACGCAAGCCGTTTCAGATCGAGTTCCGTATTATACTTGAAGCCGATACCGTCATGTGGGTTTATGCGGCGGGCGAAGCCGTTCGCCGTCCCGACGGAAGGCCCATCCGGATGATCGGCTCCTTCACCGACATTACGATGAAAAAAGCCGATGAAGAACGGATCGTGCGGCTCGCTTACCACGACATGCTGACGGGCCTGCCAAACCGGCTGTTTTTCATGGAACGCCTGGAGCGGCTGATGCCGGAATGCCGGCGGAACGGCAGTTGGCTGGCCGTGCTGCTCATGGATCTGGACCGGTTCAAGATCATCAACGATACGCTGGGCCACCAGGCGGGCGACAAGCTGCTGCAGCATGTGGCGGACAAGATCCGTCTGTGCATCCGGCCAGGAGACACGATCGCGCGCCTGGGGGGCGATGAATTCGTCGTCCTGCTGTCGAAGGTTCACGGCAGCGCCGAAGTGGAACGGATCGCCGGCGCCATTGCCCGCCAGCTTGCCGACCCGCTGGTTGAGGGCGGCAGGGAGATATTCACGACGGCCAGCATAGGCGCCTGCTTGTTTCCGATGCATGCGGACTCCCCCGAAATTTTGATCAAACATGCCGACATGGCTATGTACAAAGCAAAGGAGAACGGACGCGACCAGATGGTCTTCTATACGCCGGACCTGAGCTCGCTGGTCGAGAAGCGGTTTTTGCTGGGCAACAACCTGCGCAAAGCGATCGAGCGCGGGGAGCTTGAGCTGCATTACCAACCGCAGGTCGACATGCATACCGGGCGGGTCATCGGGGCGGAGGCGCTGCTTCGCTGGCACTCGGCGGAGCACGGGACCGTGCAGCCCTCGGATTTCATCCCGCTCGCGGAGGAAACCGGCTGGATTATCCCGATCAGCGTATGGGTCATTCGGGAAGCATGCGATCAAATCGTGCGCTGGCGTGAAGCCGGCCTTCCGCCGCTGGTCGTGTCTGTGAATATCTCGGCGCAGCATTTCCGGCTCGGCGATTTCTCACGGTGGGTCAAGTCCGTCCTGGATGAGAAAGGTGTCGAGCCGCAATCGCTCGGCCTGGAAATAACAGAAACGACCGCGATCCAGAACATGGAACACAGCGCGCAGATGCTGAGGGAATTGGCCGTCCTCGGCCTGCCGATCGCAATTGACGATTTCGGCACCGGCCACTCCTCGCTTACACTGCTCAAGCGGCTTCCGATCCGCATGATCAAAATCGACAAATCGTTTACCCGCGACATGACGCTTGATCAGGACGATGCGGCCATCGTCAAGGCCGTCATCGCCATGTCCCACAGCCTGGGCTTGTCCGTCATTGCGGAAGGCGTGGAAATGCAGTCCCAGGTCCGCCATCTCCGTTTGCTCGGGTGCGATTATATTCAAGGATTCTATATCGGACGGCCGATGACCGCCGATCGTTTCACCGGCTTTCTGGCCGGGCATTTCTCGGACGGGGCGCGCGGCGCAGCCGATCCGCAATGACAAAGGGGACACCTTCCATGCGTAAACCGACGGTGTCCGTCTTTACATGCTCGAGCGGCTCCGGCAACCGGTAAAAAGAGGAAGCGGACCGCCGTTCGGGACGGTCCGCTTCCGCATGTTTATACGCCCCGGGCGGCCGGAGCCTGAATGCGCCGCTCGACCTCGACGACCTCCGGATGGTCATCCTCCGTACCGCGGAACAACTGCCTGAGCTTATTCTTGGCTTGCTGCCTGACTTCGTCGTTTATGCTGCCGGCCACATGCCCCAACGCCAGAAGCAGCGCCCCCCAGTCGTCAACATAGCCGATTGCCGGCATAATATCCGGCATAATATCCAGCGGCAGAATCCAATAACCGAGCGCGCCGTAAATTTGGATTTTCGCCGTCTTCGGCGTCTTCGGGCTTTTCAGCGCATAGTACAGGAGCAATGCCAGATAAGCCGCTTTGATGCCGATGCTTGCGGCCGATCTTTTCAGCTTTGAGCGAAAACCTTCATCGGAATAATGCTTCCGATATTCGCCGTAAGGCTGACGTTCGATGGTTTGCGGTTGATTGTCCATCATGCTTCCCTCCCCGTTCGATTGGCGTCACTTATTTCATAACCGAATTAGAAGCGCGGCAATCGCCGCGGCACCAGGGCCAACCCGCATGGCGCTTGAAACGAAATAAAGTCCCGGCTCCGATTGAAGCGCGGGACTTTCCTGTTTTCCTGTCATCAAGCTTGCTGCGAAGCTTGGAGCTCGAGCGCGATTTTCACTTCGTCGCCTACAAGCACGCCGCCCGTTTCGAGCGCCGCGTTCCAGGTCAATCCGTAGTCGCTGCGCTTGATGGATCCTTTCGCGCTGAAGCCGACCACTTCGACTCCCCACGGATTTTTACCGCCGCCTTCGTATGTCGCCTCGAATGTTTCGGTTCGGGTCACGCCGCGGATCGTCAGGTCGCCGGTTACGTCGTATTCGCCTTCGCCGGTTTTCACGATGCTCTTCGACCGGAACGTCATCTTCGGATAGTTCTCAACATCGAAGAAATCGGCGGACCGCAGATGATTGTCACGGTCGGCGTTGCGCGTATCAATGCTGCTCAGATCGACGCTGAGACCGATGTGTGCCGAAGTCAGGTCGTTCGGATCCGCTTCGATATCGGCATCGAAGGTTTGGAACGAGCCCTTGACCCTGGAAATCATCATGTGCTTGACGGAAAATTCAATGCTGCTGTGCGAGGCGTCTACCGCCCATTTAACGTTGGCCATTTGTCCGTACCTCCATGTCTTTAGCTTACATTTAATAATTAACTTACTTTAGATTAACGTCACTGCCTATATTTTGTCAACCCTATTATTTTCTTTGGCGAAACAGCAAAATAATCCCCGAAAAGTGACGTGATGCTCTGTAGCTTAATCCGATTACTTTTCGGGGACCCCATAAGGATATAATTCTTTATATACAAAAAACCCGCTGCTGCGCAGGCGGGTTTCATTGAAAAGCCGGGCGGACGAAAGGAACGTTCGCCTTCCGCCAGCTATTTTTTCAAGTAATTTTTGTCCGTATTGACCAGCAAAGACAGCATCTTCGTCGACTTGACCATCGGCGCGCCGCAATGGCGGCAGAGAGGCTCCTGCTCGAACGTGAAGTCATTGCGCATCCATAAGTTGCAACCGTCCGTCGTACAGGTCCAGATCTCGGTCAAGGAAAGGGGAATTTCTTCTAACGGTTTTTTCCGTGAATACACGGTCCGGCTCCCTCCTTCATCCGGTAAAATAAAACTGCCCTTAACGAACCGTTAAGGGCAGTCTGGTCAGCTTACAGCTTAACAACGTTCTCGGCTTGCGGGCCGCGGTTGCCTTGCACGACGTTGAATTCGACGCGCTGGCCTTCTTCCAACGATTTGTAGCCGTCACCGACGATTGCGCTGAAATGCACGAATACGTCTTTGCCGCCTTCGACTTCGATGAAGCCGAAACCTTTCTCGGCGTTAAACCATTTAACTGTTCCGGTTTGCATGCTGGTATTCCTCCTTCGTAAAAATTTATATGACCTTTTTATCCGTAAATAAAAAATTCACATATGGGAAAAGGTACCATTCCTCAATGATCACCCTTTGCAATATGTGAATATACCAGCAGGTCTTCATTAGGTAAATTGATCATACCACAACCCGGGATAAATAGCAAAACGTTTCAGAAATGAAATCCCGCAGACTTACGCACTTCGGCGTGCCGCTGCGGGAATATCCTGCGGAAAGGCCGCTTGCGGCCCGACAGCCGCCATGCAGCGCCGCAACTCGCGCCGGATGAGGTGTGCGTCGGACTACCCATGACCTACAGCTTCACCACAATGCGTCCTCGCGATTCGCCGTTCAGCATCGGCTGCACAATCTCCGGCACGCGGCCGAGCGGAATTTCCCGAAACAGCGCGTCCGGCTTATCCGGCTTAAGCCGCCCGGCCAGCTGCCGCCATATGTCGGTACGCCGTGCCATCGGAATGAACACCGAGTCGATCCCGATAAGCCGGACACCTCTCAGGATAAACGGCAGCACGGTCGCAGACAGCGCCGTTCCGCCCGTCAGCCCGCTGGCCGCCACCGCTCCCGAGTAGCGGATTCGGGGCAGGATCGACGACAGCGTCCGTCCTCCGACGCAATCGACCGCCCCCGCCCACAGCTGCTTGTCCAGCGGCTTCGTCTCGGCGGGCACCAGTTCTTCACGCGTGAGGATATGCCGGGCGCCAAGCTCCCGCAGCCGCTCGGCCTCGTCGGGCTTGCCTGTGGAAGCAACCGTCTCGTAGCCCAGCCTGGCCAGCATGGCCACCGCCGCACTTCCGACACCTCCGGACGCGCCTGTGACCAAAACCAGACCGGAGTTCGGCAGAACGCCGCTTTCCTCCAGCGCCACGACGGACAGGGCCGCGGTAAATCCGGCTGTGCCCAGCATCATCGCCTCCTTGGCGCTCAGACCTTCCGGCAACGGAACCGCCCAATCCGCGGGTATCCTGGCATACTCGCTCCATCCGCCGAAATGGGACACGCCGAGTCCGTATCCGGTTACGATCACCTCGTCGCCCGGCTTGAAACGCGGCGATTCGCTTTGCTCCACCACACCGGCCAAGTCGATGCCGGGAACGAACGGATACGTCTTTACGATGTTTCCGTTCGCCGAGCAAGCCAGAGCATCTTTATAGTTAACGCTTGAATAACTGACACGGACAAGAAGCTCTCCTTCGGGAAGATCGGCCGCTTCGAGCGTCCTGATACGGGGCTCGACGTCCCCGTTCCCGTTATCGCCCGCCCTGTCGACAACGATTGCTTGAAAGGGTTGAATAACGTTGTACAAAGAACTCATCTGTTTCCACACCTTCCCTGACCGATATGTGCTTATTATACCGAAAAGGGCTGGGCCGCGGTATTAAGTCCGTCACATTATCCTTCGGCCCGGAAAACCGCGCAGAAGGCCGCGCAGAAGGCTGGCGGATGCTTGACAGCCGGCGGAAAGTCGGGTAAATTAAACGGACAACAGCAGATGAACAGGGATACCACCTTGCGCGGAAGCACCCGTAAGCACAAGCCGAAACGGCTTTGTTGCGGGTGCTTTTTGTCGTCTGCAGCGAAAGGCTTGCAACTATAACATAGCGAGGAGGAAACGTGTGAATGTGGTGTTTGAAACGGAAAGAAGGCGTCAAGGTGCGGCTGGCCGCGCTGTTCCTCATGCTGCTGCCGGCGTTCGCCGCGCCCGCGGAACTGTCGGCGGCCGTCAATCTGACGCCGACGGTTGAGGCCGCCTTCGGCGGGCTTGCTTCGGAAGCGGACCCGGCGATGCGCGCAACGATGGGCAAGCTGATGAGCGATTTGACCGTCCTCGATGCGCAGGACCTTCAATGGGAAGACAAAGTGAAGAATCTTCAGTTCCGCAACGAAGAAGCGCTCGGCATCCTGTACAAGCAAATCAACCGGATCGGCGCGGACAACGTGCAGAAGCTCGAAGCCGAAGTCAAGCAAGCGAAAGCCCGCTACAAACCGCTGTTCGATTACTACGCATCGTTGAACCGGCAAATGACCGCCGCGCGGAGGATCGGCAGCAAACAAGCCGTTTCCCTGCTTCGCGCGCAGGCCGATGGCGTACGGATTTCAACCCAGCTGGCCCGTCTGGACATCCGCAATAAAGAGGACAGGCTGCGGGCGGCCAAAGATGCCGCAGCCAAGTCGAAAGCCCGAATTCGCGGCACGCTGGCCGCAGCCGATCCGCTTAAGGTGCGTCTGAAAGCGGATCGAAGCGCCATCGCCAGGCATAAGCGGAGCTTGTCCGATCCGTTGGATTCGTTCAAGCGGGCCGTGAAGAAGAAAGACGCCGCGGGCGCGACGGCCGCGCTGTCCGAGCTCGTAACGCTGTCCCGGCAGATCGTGGAAAGAAAACAGGCAAGCTACGATCTGGAAAGCCGGATCGGCACCGTTATCCAACAGGCAAGGGGACAGCTGCCGCAGGGTTCGCCTGTCCGTTGATTCAAAATTCGTCGGCGAATCGCTATAATAGAGGGCGGAAACGAAAAAACGGACAAGGCGGGAGACAACGACAATGAACGCGATGAAATTCAAGCCGGCCCTGCTGCTCGGCATGCTGGCGGCATTCGCCATCCTGCTCGCCGCATGCGGGGGCGGCAGCTCACAATCCCAGGGGAATGGAACGGGCAGCGGCACAAGCGGCAACGGGGCAGCCGCAAATCAAGCGCCGGCGGGCGGCGGCGAAGAAGCGCCGGCCGGCGAAACGGACAAGTACGCTTCGAAGACCAACCCGGTCGTGACGATTGAGACCGACGGCGGCAAGCTGATTACGATCGAGCTGTATCCGGAGCTTGCTCCCAATACGGTCAACAACTTCATTTCATTGGTAAATAAAGGCTTCTATGACGGCACCGTTTTTCATCGGGTCATTCCGGGCTTCATGATCCAGGGCGGAGATCCCGACGGCACCGGCATGGGCGGCCCCGGCTACGGCATCGCGGGCGAATTCAGCGGCAACGGCTTCCCCAACGACCTGAAGCATGAGCGCGGCGTCATCTCGATGGCCCGGGCCCAGGATCCGAACTCGGCCGGCTCGCAATTTTTCATCATGGTCGCGGATGCGCCTTACCTCGACGGAAGCTACGCGGCGTTCGGCAAAGTAACGTCGGGCATGGAAGCGGTGGATGAGATCGTCAGCCTGCCGACCGGCGCCAACGATCGTCCGGAGACGCTCCCGGCGATGAAGAAAGTAACCGTCGACACGAAAGGCATCGAGTATGCGGAGCCTGAAACGGTGAAATAACGACTCCCGCGCTAAGAGCCCCGAACCCAGCCTCCCGGCTGGGTTTTTGTCTGCTCCATAGAGCAAAAAAACGCCGAAAACCACTTTGTTTATCGAATGCGCACTACCTTTGTCACCCTTGCAGGGAGAGCGGATCGAGGCTCGAATATGCATACTTACGATCTTGAACGGGGTGATAAAAATGAACAAAGCGATGAAAACGAAAGACATGGCGCAAACGCTCGGCGTCAGCCAAACGACGGTCAAACGGTGGGTTTCCCATTATCCCGATTCGTTCCGCAAGGACCGGTACGGGCACTATGTGTTCTCGGAGCAGGACGTGGAGCGGGTGCGCCATATCAAGCTGATGGTCGAGCAGGGGATGGCCTTGGACGAGATCTCCTTGTCGGAGATCGGGCACAGCATGACCATGGAGACTGCGGCTGCGGCCGAACGGACTGCCGACGCCTGCGGCGGCGCTTTCGGCATCGCCGACGATCTGCAGGTTACCATCGCGCGCATTGAAGCCGCCCTCTCGCAGAAGGCCGACGATGTGGTGACGTTCCAATTCCTGAAGCAGCGCGAAGAGCTGGAGGACATCCGCAAAACCGTGGAGCGGCTGACGGAAACGGTCGAAGCGTTGCGCAAACAGGTTGCCCCCATGCCCGTCATCGCCGCCGAGCCTCCCGCAGGCACAGCCGCAGCCGCATCTTCCGCATCCAGAAGGCGGAAGCGCAGCCTGCTGCGCAACCTTTTTCCATTCTGACATAAACCTTCACCGAAAAGGGCGGTTCCGCGCTAATCCAGCGTATCGACGAACCGTTCAAGCTCGTTGGCCACCGCGTACAGATTCGCCCGGTTCTCGAATTCGTCTCTCGTTTCCGGCAGCGGCAGCAGCTTGTGGTACTCGCGAATGGCGCGCAGCATGTTGTAGAAGGTGTCCGCGTAACCCGGCTTGTTCATATGGGCGCTCAGCTCGATGACGAAATCGCCGATCCGCCTGCCCTGCTCGATCTGCACGTTAACCCGCGAAACGGCTGGCAGCATCCGCTCGAGCAGCTCGAACTGCTTCCTTTTCGTCTCAAAATAATGCCCGTACTCATTGCCGCGTGCCAGATGATTTTCCGCATCCAAAGCTGCCGCGCTCCGCGCCCTGGAGAGCAGCTGGGAAAGCTGCAGCAGCTCGCTGCCGTCCCACAGCGTATAGCCGTTCTTGAGGTAATTCGCGATTTCGTGCAAAATGGCGGCGATCAGCCGGTCCGACTCGACCTTGTACCGCTGCAGCTGCTTGTCGATGCTCGGCATATACCAATTGATCAGCAGCGCAACGCCCAGACCGACGACCACAACGAGCAGCTCGTTGAGGAAAAAAGAAGCCTCCGCCTCGCGGTTCATATAGACGTGCATCACGATGACCGAGCTGCTGGCAATCCCCTCCTGAATGCGAAGCCGGACGCAGAGCGGAATGAACAGCAGCAGCAGGACCAGAAACGAGTATGGCCGGTAGCCGATCAGCTCGAATAAGCCGGTCGCGAAGAACAGGGCCGCCATGCAGGCGAAAAACCGGCTGGTCGCCGCTTTAATGGACTGCTTCCGCGATTTCTGTATGCATAAAAGCGTCAGGATGCCTGCGGCCGAATAATACTCCAGCTGAAGCCATTGGGCTATCAGGACGGACAAGCTGACGCCGACCGCGGTCTTGACCGTCCGAAATCCGATTCTCACGATGATCGCCGCCTTCGTCGAAAATGCCGCCCTTAACGCAAGGGCGCTCTTTCGTCATGGGTTCGTTTCGCTTTCTCACCGCTTAAGCCCAGCTTCAGCACGAGCGGCTTCATCGACAAGCCCTGCACGAGCAGGGAGAACACCACGACGCTGAACGTTAGAACCAGCACATCGGCCCTGCCCTCGAACGATGGCGGCAGGCTGAGCGCCAGTGCGATGGACAGGCTTCCCTTGAGACCGCCCCAATTCAGTATCATTTTCCAGGAGCCGGGAAAATGCCTGATGAAAGCCACGCTCGCATACAGCGCAACCGTTCTGCCTAACAGTACGATAACGACGGCGGCGCCGATCAGCGGCCATTTGTCGGAGAAGTCGATGTACTTGATTTCAAGCCCGATCATCAGGAAAATGAGCGAATTGGCGATTAACGCGATCACTTCCCAGAACGAGTTGATGTTCATTTTCGTCATTTCCGACATGCCGATCCGAGACCCGTAGCTGCCGAAAACCAGCCCGCCGACGACTACCGCGATGACACCGGACACATCAAAATGCTCCGCAATAAAATAACTGCCGAAAAACAGCAGCATGGAAAAACCGATCTCCAGCGGGTAGTCGTCATAAAGGCGGATCGCCTGGGAGAACAGGTAGCCCATAAGGCCGCCGAGCGCGATCCCGCCCAGACTGAATTTCAGAAAGAGCAGGGCGCCGCTTCCCAGGCCCATCCATCCCATTTCCAAATAAGACAGCAAATAGACGGAGGAGATCTGGAACAGAACGACCGCGATTCCGTCATTGAACAGCGATTCTCCCTCAATAATCGTCACAATGGACTTGGGCACGCCGAGCGATTTGAAAATGGAGATGACGCTGATCGGATCCGTGGCGCTCATCAAAGCGGCAAACGTGAACGCGACGATCAAAGGCAGTCCCATCAGGTAGTAACCGGCCAAAGCGATAATCACAAACGACAACAGCGTGCCCCCGAACGCCAGCGCCAGAACGGGCTTCTTCTGCTCCATCAGGGAGGAGAACGGCAGCTTCAGCGTCGCGTCGCCCAGCAGGATCGGCAGAAACAAAGAAATGACGATCGCCTGAAACACATTCGATTGGGTAATGAACGTTTCCGCCTCTTCGAGGAACGGGATACGGCTGATGCCGAGCAGAAGGCCCACAATAACAAGCGCGATCGAGTACGGCTGTCTGACCTTCTTCGCAATCGCAATCACGAACAAGGAAACCGCGAGCAGAATCAGCAGCTGCATGAAGGTCTCGTTAAATCCGTACATGGGAAAATCCTCCGGTGAAATAGCGTTGATTGACGTCAACTCCATTTTACGCCAACCGATACGATTTACCAACCCGAGCGAGTGCCGGCTCCCTTCGCACAGAAAACGCGGCAGCTTGGATCCGATTACGGCCGCAATCGAAAACCGTTTTGCGAAAGTCAACTGATTTCCGGATAATACCTCAACATTAAAACCCCCTTGCATCGGCAACACTAAACCTGTAAAAGCGGCCGGTGAAGGGTATTTCTTTTTGGGCGAATCAAGATGTTTGGTGTACGAGTTACATAAATGCCGAAGGTTAGCTCGAAGTTTTCTGATACACAGACCAATCGAACAGTAGCCATAATAGCTATTTTTTCGGTTATACAAAACGGGCCATTAAAGACAAGAGCCATAAGAACTAGTATTTTTATTACACATATTGACACTTTCAATTTATTTGGTAAAATTTTATTAATAAACCAATACAGCGGAGGGATTACCAATGCCATCAAAAGTAACACAAAAATCAACTGTTCAGTCGAATTATAAACCCGAGGTAAACAAGGGTAGTGCCCAAATTGCTCAAAAGCAACCCCTGGTAACAGCTGAAGTAAAGTTAGGATCCGGCTTAGGTGCCTCTGGAAAGTTGGGCATCGTTCAGATTGACGCCTCCGCTAAATCATACCAATCATATTCGACGTACAATGGCAAGACTAGTGGCGCTGATGTCGGAGTTAAAGCGGGGGTCACAAATAAACTGATGGTCGCCGCAGAAGGCGGTTTGACCAAAAAAGATACCCAGGGTGCCCAGAAAGAAAAAACTTATTTTGTCGGAGTAGCTGCCGGAGACCAAAAGTATGGTGTAAGCAACGTCAAATCAGATAAAGACCTAAAAATATCAATTGGCGGAGGACTTTGGGTCGGTGCGGGAGCAGAAGTATCAGTTGAGGTCAATTTATCTGAGGCTTATCGAAGAGGGCAGCAGGCCGTTACCAAATCCGTTAATAATGTGGCCCAAAAAGCAACCAACTTTGTTAACAAACTTTACGACCCCGGAAGTTGGGGATTTCGTTAATAAATGGACAATCTAGAATCGGTAAATGAACTTGTTGGCTTGTGTAAGTCTGTTAGCACATATAAAGAGCCAATAAATATATGTTCCGATTTTAATTATTCGGATGATTTTATCGTTATCTACATGAACAAAAAGCTATTTGAATTAAATGATAAAGTCGGATTATATGTTTTTATTTTAGATCAGTTTGTTTACGAGCAGTACTTTACCATAAGTCACATAATAGAAGGAACTTTTATATTTGACCAAATTTCTATACCTTTTATAAAAACATTAATTAAGGGTCAAAGGTCATTGATTCCATGTTACATAGGTATAGCTAGAAACGATACGCCTATTTTAAAAGCTAATTTCAATTTAAAGAACAATAATCAAGTCTATACTTGCTAGCAGGGCCTTCTCCGAGATGAGGCTCCCTTTAAAGACAAGCAAAACACCCGTTATTTATGGGATCCTGTTTTGTTTTTCTCTAAGTCTCTCTAGTTTTAAAAATCTTGTTAACTGTACTTTTAACGTTATATTCTCTTTTCAAGTATTCGCCGAGAGGCATCTGTTGATTGTTAATATAGTGTCCGTCTGAGGTCAGTATCAATCTATTCTGATTGTTGTAGATCTTATAATTTATATCGTCAAACTCACCGGATTCCCCAACCTTCACCCTATTAACAAAATGTATCTGTTCTATAACTTGATAGCTAATATCATCTTTAATCGATAAATCCTTTATTTTCAGGAATAAAAAATACTTCTTTAGTTTAAAGTTATCTACTTTATAATATATCGATATTGGAATAATAGTACATATTAACACGAAATAAAAGACATAGACCCATACAATCGGTAAATCGAAAAACAAATATAATGCACCAAAGATCACAACAAAAGATACTATAAATATACAAATACCCTTAAAATTTCGAAATGTAAAAACCATAGTTAAAATCATCCTCTACATTTAGGCAGGTGATAAAATGAAAAGTTTTAATTTTAAATCTTTTATTAAAAAGATCATCCTTTATTTTGCAGTATTCGGTCTGTTAATCGGTCTGTTCCTATTTGTATTAAGTTTCTTTACAGATCAGGTAACGGCAGACTTCTTCGGAAAAAAATACAAAGGTATGGTCGCCGGCTTCATCAGCCTTGTCATGGTTCCCTTCTACTCTTCTGTAATTGGCCTTGTTTTCAGCGTAGTGTTATACATACCGATAAAGGCAATACAAAAAAAATAATAAACAAACAACAAACCATTTAGACAATGTTACCACAGAATGAACGGTCGAGGCTATATGGCCATAAACAGGTTTGTGCTTGCAACACAAGCCGAACTTGACTGCCGCTTCTCGACAAAAGAGCACCGGACCCGGTCCAGTGCTTTTTGTTTTTCCGCTGCCGCTTCAGTTCATCCTTCGGCTATACTTTATTCGTAACCGCCGCTCCCGGCGCCGAGCCTTGCTCGATCTCCCTTTCACGCCGCAGGATTCCCGCGATGTGTTCAAAGCCGCCTGCGGACCCGGGAAATGCTCCTTGTGCTGGCCGAGGTTCTCCTGACCTCGGCAGGCGTTTCGCCGCCGATGATGCCGATTCCGGAGGACACCGATTGGAGAAACAGTCATACAATACCCGATTTTTTAAAGTAGCATTCCCGACTTCATCTCGTACATCTCCCAAATACAGCCCGTAACTCGTCCTGGACACGAAAAAGAGACGTAGCTGGAGCCGTACTCCATTCGGATCAGGGTTCCAGATGTACAATGTGGCAGCGGTATCTTTTTTAAATCTCCCATAATAACGCCGCGGAGCGTCTCAACCGGCGCCTTCGGCTGTCGATCATAGGTAAGCAATCCGTTTATCTCCTCTCCACATCCGTCAGATGGGTATAGCAGAAGCGTGCGACTCTCGCCGGCATGCTTGACCGATTGGACATTTTCCGCGCGCGGCAGCGCTCCCCGTTCCTCCAGCTCTGGTACATCCGTTTGTTCCACAACCTATTGTCCCTCGTGCTAGCCCTTCCTGGCTGCTGATCGATCCTTACGCCCTTCTTCGTCAATGCCCGTTACTTCACGTAAAATGTAGCATCCTGCCGGTCCACGGCTGTCGACACCTGGGAGATTTCCAGCAAGCCGTTCCTATGCCTCATGTAAGCGCCGACGATATTGTAGGATTCAAAGGATGCCGCCCATGGGCCGGCCAAACCGGTACGGAGATACCAGGTGGCATCATTCTTGAAGAGCGCGGAATTATCGTTCGCTTCCAGCCAGACCTTTCCGTCCCGGTGGCGGAGATAGTAGCCCGGTATAGAGACGGATTCGATTGAAACCGCAGACGGGTCTGCCAGCCCGCCAACAATCTTCCATTGGGATTCCGGGCTGTATTGCCCGCCGTCAATCTTCCCGCGGCCATCCTGGTAGCGGACAAAGCTATTTCCGATGTTGAAGCTTTCCAGTTGGTTGACCGGAATCTCGGTATCCACCCGCACAGGCTTCCAGTTCTGCGTATCGAGGCCATTGGCGGTCCACTGAATCACCTTGGTTCCGGCAGGCGAGCCGCCTCCCGCGTTGTCCAGCATCAGTCCGCTGTACTGGTTCATGACAGTGTAATAGCCGGTGCCGTTGTAGACGAATTTCCACCGCTGCGTATCCAGCTCGTTGTTCGTCCACAGAATCACATTCGTGCCCGGCGCTGTGGCTCCGTTGGGATCGTCCAGCACAAGGCCGTTGTTGAGATTCGTCCCTCGGAAAAAGCCGCCAGGCCTGTAATCCAAACGCCACCACTGCGTATCTAGTCCGAGATCATTCCATTGGATAACCTTGGTGCCGGGAGGAGAGCCGCCTCCCGCATTGTCCAGAAGCAGATTGTTGTTCTGGTTGATGATCTTGTAGACGCCGTCGGAAACAAGAGAAGAATCCCCGTTTACCTGGACCACATTGGCACGGATTTCATTCCGGCTGCCGACCTTTACGGTATTCACCTCCAGCAGAAGCGAATTGCCGAGCGGCAGAAGCGTCCCACTCCAGGCGGCCGGTGTATTCTGATTGGTCCCCTTTACGGTGAGCGGCGCGTCAACCTGCGTCCAGGTGGCGCCGTTGTCGCCGCTCGTAAACATTTTGTTGGCGGAAGAGACCACATCCGTCATGCCGCGCACATAGAACCTGCCGTTCGCGGAGCCGTCATCGATGTAGGCAACCTCCGGGGTCTGAGATGCGCGATAGATTCCCGTGCCGACCACGGCCCCCAAATCCGTGGGGCTTCCCCAGTTGATGCCGTCCGGCGAGGTTTTGAAACGGACCGCAAAGTTGGGAGCGGCGCCCAGCATCTCGAAAAACATGAAATAGATTCCGTTCTTCGCTTTCACCACCCTTGGCATCCCAGGAC
Organism: uncultured Paenibacillus sp.; assembly: GCF_963515335.1. Classification (NCBI taxonomy): domain Bacteria; kingdom Bacillati; phylum Bacillota; class Bacilli; order Caryophanales; family Paenibacillaceae; genus Paenibacillus; species uncultured Paenibacillus sp. The sequence continues at coordinate 90,010 of NZ_CAUPYC010000003.1, forward strand.
GCCAGTTCCAATCTGCCGCATTGCCGACAACGATGCTGTAGCTGCTCCACGTAAGCCCTCCATCGCCGGATATTTCTCGGGCGATGGCTTGATTGTAGCCCGGCTGCCGTTCATCGGAATAGTAGATGATCAATCGACCGTCGCTTGTTACCGCGAACTCCGGCTCCCAGGTACGCTTGGTTCCTGCCGATCCCCGCGCGGCCACATTGCTGTGGAACTGCCACGTGGCCCCGTTATCCGTGCTTCTCCAGATATGAATCGTGTACGGGGCCGAATTATCCCAATCTGTCGACGCGAACAGCAGAGTCCCGGCCGGGTAAGAGCCGACCTGCTGCGGCAGCACATACAGCGTCGTCATGCCTTGCTGGTCCCGGCTCAGTCCATAGTTGTTGGGATCGATCTCGCTGAGAAGCGACCAGGTTGCACCGTTGTCCGTACTCCGGTAGAACGGAAAGGGCTGCATGCCGACCCAACCCGTATTCCCGGGAAACTTCCGTGTAAAGGTGGAGAGAATATCGCCATTGCCCAGTTTGACCGCTCGCGCATAATAGGGTTCCGGTTCCGACGCATTGCTGTAAATGACCGAACCCGTCGTTGCCGCCCGAATGGGCGATACTGCCATTCCCGTCGTAAGTAATACCATCGTCAAGGCGAGCAGCAAAGAACGTTTCCATCGTTTTCCCATCCCAATCCCTCCCCAAAAGGACTATTTGATCGGACTCCATGTCACTCTTGTTCTAAAGAAATTTCACATCATTCCCCCGACGGTACAGGGATATCTTGGGTGTCGCTCAGGGGAATCCCGAAATCCGGCGTTCCGTCTGGCTTCCAGGTGAATTTCTGAATGCGCGTGGACCTTAGGCCCACATCCGCTCCCGGAGCGGGCAGCGCGTGATAGACGATCCAATCCTCCTCTCCATCCGGAGACTCGGTCAAGCTGTTGTGCCCCGTCGCGTATACGCCGTTCTCCACGCTTTTGCGGAACACGGGATGCGCCGATTTTTCCCAGGAAGACGGGACCATCGGATCGTCCCCCTCATCCATGGTCAGCATGCCGAGAGCATAGTCTTCCGACCAGGTCGTGCTGGCCGAATACACAAGGAAGACGAAGCCGTTCCGATGCAGCAGTACCGGTCCCTCGTTGATCGCCATGCCACCCTGTTTCTCCCATTCCAGAATCGGAGCCGTCAGCAGAACATGCTCCCCTTCCAGTGTCCAGGGATTCGCCATACGCGAGATGTAGATGGCCGAGCCATAATCGGGGAAATGGCCGTAGCCCGCGTATAGAAAATACAACTCGCCCTGTAATGTCAGCACGGTTCCGTCCAGCCCGGGAACGGGCGTCGGCAACGCGCCTTTCCACACCCAATCGCCTTCAAGCGGGTTCGTTTCCCCGTTCTCCAGCACGCAGATACGCCGGGACTCGTCGCCGCCGCCGTCATTGGCGGTATAGTAGATGTACCATTTTCCGTCCAGCCGGTGAATTTCCGGAGCCCACAGATTATGGCTGTAACGACCGCCCGGCGGCGGGGACCATATCGTTTTTTTGCGTCCCCGGGCAAGCCCGGTCAGGGTCGCGGATTGCGTAAGCTCCAGGCGTCCAAACTGCGTGGACATAAAGTAATAGTTGCCGTCGGTATGCCTCAATACCCATGGATCGGCTGCATTCGCGACGATCGGATTGCGAAATGTAAAGTGGTTTGCCATGTTTCTCTCCTCTATCCCTTCATCCCGGTCAAGGTAATGCCCTCGACGAAATATTTCTGTGCAAAGAAGAACAACAATAAGGTAGGAATCAACGCCAGCACGGAGCCAGCCATAATATAGGTCCATTGCGAGGTATAGAATCCCTGAAACGACGCGAGAACCAGCTGCAGCGTGTACTTCTCGGGAGAGTTGATATAAATGAGCGGCCCGAGATAATCGTTGTAGCCCGCCAGAAAGCCGAGGAGTCCCTGCGTGATCAGGGCCGGTTTGGACAAAGGAAGCATGATGCGGACGAAGATATGAAACGGATTCATTCCGTCTACCTTGGCGGCATCCTCCAACTCTTTGGGAATGGTCATGAAAAACTGCCTCAACAGGAACACCGCCGCGGCTGCGCCGAACATGCCCGGAACGATCAACGGCAGCCAGCGGTCCACCCAGCCGATGCTCTTGAACAAGATGAAGGTCGGAATCATGGTGACGACGCCGGGAATCATCATGGTAGCCAAAAGCAAGGTGAATAGGACATTTTTGGAAGGGAATTCCATCCGCGCAAATGCATTGGCCGCCAGCGCGCTTGTCAACAGGCCTACCAGACACGGCAGAGAAATGATCAGCAGGGTGTTGAGGAAGCCGTACAGGATGTTGGATTCAAGTAAAACAAACCGATAGTTGCCCCATTCGAAGCGCTCCGGTATCCACTTGGGAGGCATTTCAAATTCCAGTCCCTGTTGCTTCAGCGAAGTGGACAGCATCCACAGAAAGGGCATGGCCATCACCAGTGCTCCAGCCGTGAGGAACAGATACGCCAACCCTTTGCGGGCCTGTTCGCCCGCCCACTTTTTTCTATGCCGCGTGCCATCGGCGTTTAGGATCTTCGTCATGTGTATCCCCCCTTATTCGTAGTGCACCCATCGCCGGGATAAGTAAAAATTCAGCATCGTGATAGTCAGAATAATCATGCCGAGAATCCACGCCATCGCCGATGCATAGCCCATGTTCATGTACCGGAAGGCATTCTGAAACAGGTAGTAGACGATTGTTGTCGTGGAGTAATTCGGACCGCCTTCCGTCATAATCTGAAAACGCGGATAATCCTGCAGAGCCGCGATTATGGCGGTGATGAGAATATAGAGAGTCGTCGGCGAAATGCACGGAACCGTGATGTGGCGGAACTGCTGCCAGCGGTTGGCCCCGTCGATTTCCGACGCCTCGTAGAAGCTCTTGGGGACGCCCTGCAGCGCGGCCAAGTAGAGGACGATGTTGATGCCAAGTCCCGCCCACACCCCTTGAATAATCATGGCCGGCATGGCCCACCGCTCGCTGCTCAGCCAGGCGGGGCCGTTAATTCCGACTTGCTCCAGCAAGTTGTTGAGCAGCCCGTAAGTGTCATTGAAAATCCATTTCCAGAGCAACGTGAGCGCGATGACCGAGCTGATCGTGGGCAGAAAAAACAGCGTCCGAAAGAAGCGGATCCCGCGAATTTTCTGATTAAGCGCTGTCGCTAAGCCCAAGGCGAAAACCATCCCAATCGGGATGCTCAGCGCCGCATAAAATGTATTGTACAGCGTTTTCCAGAACAGATCATCCTTCACAAGCTTGGCATAGTTATCTCCGCCGCTGAATACGGGAGCCTTGTAGCCGCTGTAATCGGTGAAGCTCACGTAAACGGAATAACTCAACGGGATAAAGGCAAACAGCATAAATCCCAGGATCGGCGCAGCGATAAACAGATAGGCCCAAAGGTATTCCTTGCGTTTCATGTTCGTCCTCCATCGCTTAAGACGAAGGAGGACGCTCAGCGGCGTTTTCCTTCGTCCGTCTCCTTGCGGCTTTATTTGAATAAAGCGGGATTCCCTTCCTTGATGGCCGCGTCAATCTTCGGCTTGAGCTCGTTCAACAGATCGCCAGCCGATTTTTGGCCCTCCCACATGGGAGCCAGCCCTTGGGCAAGCGTGTCATACCACTTGGCGTTGGGCAGATTGGTCCACGGACCCGCAACCTGGGTCTCCGCTGCTTTAACGAACACCTGTGCATTCTCCGGCTTCTGGCCGGGCTGCAAGAATACATCCGTCTTCGCCATCGACTTGAAGCTGGGGATGGAGAAGCCCATCAGGGACTGCTCCTTCTGCCCTTCTGGTCCGCCCAAATATTCCACAAGCTTGTATGCAGCTTCCACATACTTTGTCTTGCTGTAGATGCCAAGTCCGACGGAGCCGCTGGTCCCTCCCCAATCCTTGGTCGGCAGAGGAGCCACGTCCCAATCAAAGCTGAGCTTGCGGAATTCCGGCACCATCCAGCGGCCGGTTATCATCATGGCCAGCTTGCCCGTCTTGAACATTTCGCTGTCGTTCAAGTCCTTGAGGGCAGCCGAGCTTGGCACGACGCCATATTTGTTCGTGAGGTCCGCAGCAAACTGCAGGGCATCGATGGTTTCCTGGCTGTTGCCGATAAACTCGCGCTTATCGTCGCTCAGGAACTTGCCTCCGTTCCCAAACACGAAGCCCTCCCACCAGATCGGCCCCATCCCGTACTGCGTAGTCTTGCCATTGCTCACAACCGTCAGCTTCTTGGCCGTGTCAAGCAGCTTCTCCGGCCCCATCGGCGTCTCCGCATCCGGGAAGGGAACGTTCATTTTGGTGAAAAGATCCTTGTTATAGTAGAGCACGGTAGGTCCAATGTCCTTCGGAAGCGCATAGAGGTTCCCTTGCCCGTTGGCCGCTCCGTCGTAGCGATAGCGGGCCAGCCCCGAATCCCACATATCGGCGGTATCGATGTTGCTGTTCTTCACGTAATCGTCGATGGGCAGCAGCAGATCCTGGCTGACCCACCTGCCAAAGTCGCCGTCCGGGACATAGAACACATCGGGAGCATTTCCTCCCGCAAGAATCGTGTTCATTTTGCCCACGTAATCGCCTGACGGAATGTGCAAATAATTCACTTTAATCTTGGGGTTCTTGTCCTCGAATGCTTTAATCAGCTTCGTGAATACTTCTTTTTCGGACGGATCCCCCCATCCCGCAAACTGAATTGTAATGCTTTCATTTGATAGCGGCGTGTTGACGGTACCATTAGCCGGCTTCTGACTGTTCTTGCCGCACCCGACCAAACTGCCCATAAGCAGGATCAAAGACATGGATACCAACAATCCTCTGCCCAATTTGCTTTTCCATAGAATCATCCTTATTAACACCCCTTGTTTTATTCTTCCTTGCACCTTTTATTATTAGGGAGAAATTCTCCATAAACAATTGTGAAAACGCTTTATTAAATCTGCAAAAAAAAACAATTCCGAATCGTTTTCGACGGACGAAAAAATCCCCTAACAAGGGGGATCGTTGTGCTCCGCCTACTGATTTTGCTTGCGCCACTCAAGCGGCGTAATTCCAAACGATTTGACAAAAAAATCATAAAACCGGCTGGAAGATGTAAAGCCGACTTCGGAAGAGATCGAATCAATTGCTTTGTTTGTTTGCTGCAGCAAGCGCTTGGCTTCTTGTAGTCGAAGGTTGATGATGTACTGCTTAGGAGAAACTCCGGTCCATTCCGAAAATTTCTTGCGCAAGTTGCTCTCGGAAAGAAAATGCCGTGCCGCCAGTTCGTTAACCGTAATTTGGGTGTAATAGCTCGCATGTATTTCCTTCAACACTTCTTCGACGATCGCCTGGTCCGCCGTACTCTCGATCGCCGGAAGGATTGTTCGATTTCGCTGAAAAAGCAGCAGGGTCGTCTCAAAGGCAATTCGCATGAGGTTATTGGAGTCTGCGCTGTGCTCGGCCAACTTCCACTCCTTCTCCAACTGAAAGAAGCTGATCTCAGCCCAGCGCAAGTCGTCTTCATTGAGATGAGCGCTACGAATTCGATGAGGCTCTCGCTCGGCATTGTGAAAGAGGTGCTGACAATAAGCCGGGAGCATATCGTGGTAAAAATGCACGGAAACCCCCTTCCAAGGTTCCGTGCAGACGAAGCCATGATGGAGTTGGGAAGGGATCAAAATGAGGTCTCCCGCGATGACTTTCATATTCTGTTGCTGCGAGCTGTAGTACCCCTCTCCATCCAAAATAAGCGTCAATTCATCATATTCATGAGAATGCGACATAAAGAGGCCCTCGCCCTGCTCTGCCTGAAAGGTATGAGGCTTAAAGCGTTCCAAACTGATCACGAAGGATTTTTTATTATTTTTCATTTTCCTCTTCCTAACCCGGACAAGCCGGAGCCAATAGGATTTTTGTAACCTCATGTTGAAATTAAGAACAACTAAAAAACAATATGGGAATTGCGATGTTACTCACCGAGCGATATACAGACAAAATCAATGGCGTACTGTCCTGTTATGATCGGACCGTCATTCACGGCAACATTCCGGACCTTTGCTTTGACGGCGCGATGACCGCGTATTTGTACAGAACAATAGCAAGACTTTCGACTATCCTGATTAGGCTCTTAAATTCAAAGATCCAGACCATCTCCAGATAGCGGCGATTCGAAGCTTGAAACTTCGACATGGGTTTATAAAAATCCTATTGGTTCCGGCTCGTCCAGGTTAGGTGAAGTCTACCACACCCGTCAGCAAAATCAAGACTGAATTTTCCTGCAAAATGCGTCCAGCTTCGGAGGCGTCAAAATCTTCCTGGAATATCTCGAGAAAATCAAGCTGCCCCAATGTTGGGCGCTATCTCTTGCGATTTTAGTCATTTACATGCCGCATGGTAATATATTACTACTGGTACCTATTCGCAGGATTGGTGTGATGATGATGATGGCCATGCCGGTCACCCATTTCATCTTCGAGCGTCAACCGGGTGCCTGTTGGCGGGGCAGCACCATGGAAAGTCCGCTTAGATGCGCTTGCTGCGGAATGACTTACGGCCGCGTGACGGCGATTTCGGAGCTTCGGATGGACAGGTATAATCATTGGCACTGGCATAAGGACCGCAACAGCGGCGTCATATGCGTGCCCTGCGCTTACGTTTTGCGGACGGAAGACTTTCGCAGGAAGGATTGGGTCGCCGATCCGGAAGGGGTTCGTTTTTTCCGCCGCAAAGAGCCCGGGGAGAAACAGGCGCTGATGAAAGCCGTGTTCCTGCAGCCGCCGGCTCCTCCTTTCGCCATAGCCGTCACACCCGACTTCAGGAAGCATATGGCGCTGAGGACGCAGCTGAATTACTTCACGGATGTATATTCGGTCCAATACGGCGAATATTCCGTTCATCTGCAGCGCGGTCAAGCGAGGGCGCTGCTTGAGGCGGCGGCCGTCGTCCGACGGGCGGGGGCTTCCAGGCAGGATATCCTCCGCGGCCGCCTCGACCCTTTGCTGCGCGGCAGGGTTGCCGGCATCGACCGGATGGAGTCGATGCTGGCCGAGATCCGGCCCTCGCCGCTTCTTTCCCTGATTCTGGAATTCGCATAAGGAGGTGAAAGATGCCGGCCTTTTTGCAAATCGATGGAACGGTAACGGTTCTCCAGCCGCTGACGCATGTCGCAGACTCGCCCGATGAAGGGCTCATCGCGCAAGGCAATCAATTGTTTCACCGCAAAATGAAGGTATATACCGCAGAAGGGCCCGTACTCGTGCCCGTCATCAGCGGCAACAGCATACGGGGCATCATGAGGAGGCTCGGGGCGGCGGCCTTTCTGGAAATGCTCGGCCTCGACGGAGACGGCATTCCGCCCAAGCTGAAGCATCTGCTTTTTGCCGGAGGCGCGCTTGAGGAGAGCCGCAAAGGCAAACGGCAGCCGGCGGATCCTGAAGCGTCCTCGACCGGGCCTGCAATTGCGCCCGCCGAACTGCGCCGGCGGATCCCGCTCCTCTCCCTGCTCGGCTGTTCGTACCGCCAGCATATGCTGCAGTCGAAATTAATCGCCGATTTCCTCGTCCCTTGTGTGGACGAGATCGCCGAGCTTCGCCGACAGCCCAAGCCCGGCATCCAATCGTATGAAATTACCGGCTGGCTGTTCTATACAAGGACGAACGAGCGCGGGAACGAAGCTCCCTCCAAATCGAACCAAATGATCTACCAGATGGAGTATGTCATCCCGGGAACCGTGTTCCTTCACGGCTTTACGCTGATCGGAACCGACGATATCGAAACCGCGCTTTTCCATCACCTGCTGGAGCTGCTCACCGCTCACGGCCGTCTGGGAGGGAGAATCAGACAGGGCCACGGGGCGGTTCGGTTCGACTATAATGCCCAAAGCCGAGACGCCGCTCCCTACACGGCCTATGTAAAGGAGAACAAGCCCGCGATTGTCGATTTTTTGCAGCGCACATGGAATTTTTAAAAAATACCGTTTAAAAATGGGGGATGACAGATGGGTGGAAGGCGGGAACTCGAGCCGTTCATTTATCCCTGGTCGTTAAATCTCCGCGAGTTCGATCCTTCGCTGCTATTGAAAAGCTCCAGGTTCATGTCCCGCGAAGAATACGTCATTCATCCCGATGACCGGCACGCCTTCGACCGCCAATTGCGGGATGTACTGGCAGGCCATGTTTCCGTCGAGGAATTCCGCATCATCACCAAAGGCGCGACGCGCTGGCTGGAAAACCGGGCCGTGCCCGTTTATCCGTATTGGGTTTACGGCGTGTGCGTCGACATCACCCCTTACAAGAATCTCGAGCACTCGGCGCCGTACGGAGGAAGTGCGGCGACGGCTGCTTCCCAAAGCCCCGATTATCTGTTCATTGTGAGCGGCCAAGGACGAATTTTGTACACCTCCCCTTTAATCGCAGACTGGGTGAACGATGATTGGCCCTGCGTCCTGGAGAAAAATCTCATCCGGAACGTCGATCCCACTGACCGCGATGAAGTCCGAAGCCGGTTGAACGATCTGCTGCAAAGCGATGAGCCGAAAAAATCCGTCCTGCAATTCAAAAATATGCACGGCATACGCATTGGCGTCGAGCTTGCAATCATTCCTGTCGAGAACGGGCTTGACGCAAACAAGTACACATTGCTGTTTATTTACTCCAACTCCGATCCCGGCAAACATTTAAGGGTCGCCATGTCCGAGCGCAATGTCAACACCGCGGAGCTTGCGCGGTTGACGGGCGTATCGCAGGCGACGATCTCCAATCTGAAAACCGGCAAGGTCGCGAAACCGCAAATCGAAACCGCCCGCGCAATCGCACAAGCGCTAGGCGTCACGATCAAGCATATATGGCCGAACTTGCGCTATTAGGCAACAATACCTCCATATAGTGTTTATGCGCCTGAGCTTACGCACAAGCACACTATTTGAATAATTGAAAAAAAACGATTATGGGGAGACTTTCCAAGCATATTTAGTTCAGAGATAGGACTATCGTGCATGAAGGAAGTGAGGGGATATGATTGCCTGCGTGGTGCTGATGCTTGCGCGAAGGGATCCGTCGTCCGCAAACCGTGTCTACCCGAATTACATTCATGCGATGATTTACGAAAGCTTCCGGGATACGCCGGACGGCGCCCGTTACCACAGCTCGGGGACCGCACCGTTCGCCATCCGGGAAATCGAGCCGCTTGCCGGCGGCCGGCTGTATGTTCGTATCGTGTTTCTTGACATCCGGCTGCTGATGCCCTTCTATTCCCGTCTGCGTCGGGAAAAGCATATCCGGTTGGGAGCCTTTCATTACAGGGTCGAGAAGATATGCATGCATCCCGAAGACCATCCCGAAGCGGGCATTGTCGGGTTCCACGACCTTCATCGATCCGGCGGCGCAAAAAAATGGCGGTTGACATTCGCGTTCACCGCCTTCAAGCACAACGATATGTCGATCTTATTCCCGCTCCCCTATCACCTGGTAAGAAGCCTGCATGCCAAATGGGCCGCCTTCATTCGTCCGCCAGCAGAGCCGCCGCCCGGAATGAAAGAATGCGTCACCGCGCTGGCATCCGGGCTGATCGTCAGCTCGCACCGAATCGGCACCTCGATTTACAAGGTCCGTCCCGACCTTGATTTGACGACTTTCTCGGGCCGGGTAACGGTCGAAAATAAGCATGCCGATCCGTCATCGCGTGAGCTGCTGAACGCCCTCCTGTCCCTGTCCCCCTATGCGGGAACCGGCTGGAAATGCGCGTACGGCATGGGTCGTGTGAATGCGGTTGCGATCGGATAGGCGAGGGATGCGCCGCCATGTTTGCCGACCTTCTCATCCGGTTCGAGCTCTGTACGGAAATGGTCGTACCGGATCATCCGATCCCGTTCGAGGCGCTTCTGATGAAAGCCCGGGCGGTAAAGGATCTTGCCCCTTTGGATCGGGATCCGTTCGGACTCCCCCACGTTGAGTTGCCGCTCGCGCGCCATCCCGATTACCCGCAGCTGTATTTAGCCGGCTTGGGATTGATCGAAGCGGCCGGAAGGCACGTCCAATTCATCACGAAACGCCCGGAAAAAGATATACCGGACACCGTCGATCTGTCCGGCGGTTTCTTCAAGCCCGTGTTCCGCACGGTGTATACGCTCGCTCCCCCGATTGCCGTCACCTTCCATGCCCGCGGGAACAAGGCCGCCATAAGCGAGCTGCTGCCGTTCGTATACGCTGTCGGCGCCATGCGCGCTCAAGGCTACGGCCGGGTGTGCAAATATACGGTAGGGGAAACGGCGGAAGCCGGCTGCTGGGAGCATGAAGGCCGCCCCGGAAGGGCGATTCCGATTGAGTACCGGCCCGACAAAACGGCCGAATGGTATTACGCGCCTTTTCCCCTCGCGCTGCCCGGCTATACAACGCAAGACGTCCGGCTTTGTTATTTGCCCCGGCCGTACGAATGGCTGCGTATCGGCGAACAAGGCGGCACCCATATTCCTTGAAGGGCGGTGGATAAACGTATGCGCCGGTTCAGAGGCCGTGTGAAAACCTGGTCGACCAAAGAAGATGCCGTCTACGGGCATTTCGAGCAGTCGAACGGCAAGTCGTTTCCTTTCCGGTCCCCGTCGGTTCCACAGCCGCTGCCTTCGCCGGTTCGAATCTCCGGACAATTCGGGCCGGGCGGCATGTTCGTCGTCTCGGAGTGGGAACTGTCATGCCCGCTCGGTTCCTTTCTGCCGGATGAACTGATTGAAGCTTGTCCCCGGCTGATCCGGTCGATTGACGAAGGTCTCGGGGAAGCCGGCATAAGCCGTATCCATACCGTTCGGGAGCTTTGGGACGACAGGGCGAAGTCCGGAACGTCCGTCCGGCATGTGGCGCAGTACGTAAAAAGGCACTATATTCTGCCCAATCTGGAATGCCGCTTGTCGCCATTTATGCTATCCCAGAGGCAGATCCGGGATATCCTGGCGTTCTGGTCCGTACGCAGTTTGGAGCACCTGAAGCGCAACCCTTACCGGCTCGCGGAGATCCCTTCCATCCCGTTCCGGGTTTGCGAGGTGCTGGGCAGAACTCTGGGCCTGTCGTCCTCTTCGGCGGAACGGATCGAGGGCGCCGTTCAATATGTATACACTCAATATTTGAATGGCGGGGATAGTTATTTACGAATAGGCGAGCTGGAAAACCGCGCCTACCGGTTATTGGGGGGGCAAATTCCGTTGCCCGCCATCCGGCGGCAAATCGAACGCTTTATGGCGTCGGAATCCGACCGGATCGTACGCACGCACGATGGATTGGTGTTTGACCGAAACCTGTTTTTTTCGGAAATTCAGATCGCCCGGCGTCTGGTTGACCTGACCGAGGAACGAGATCCTGCCGGCCTCACGGCGGAGGCCACGGCTGCCATTCTGGAACGACTGACGAAGCAAGGCGTACTGCCGGAGCTGAACGAGGAGCAGCGCAGCGGCCTGATCGCCTTCTGGCGGCATCCGGTGCTGCTTGTGGCCGGGAAAGCGGGCACGGGCAAAACGGCCTGGATTTCCTTTCTGATCGCCATGCTGCAAGCCGTACGGCCGGATATCCGCTTCAAACTCGCCGCCCCGACCGGCAAAGCGGCACGCAGAATCAGCCAGGTGACGGGTTTTCCGGCTCAAACCATCCATGCCCTGCTCGGCAGGGGCATCGGCAAAAACAGCCGGATCCTCTATCACTACAAGCGCAAGCCGCTGCAGACCGATGTGCTTATCGTGGACGAGGCAAGCATGGTGAACGAATATTTATGGCGCGATTTGCTTTGGGCGGTGCGCGACGGAACAAGACTGATCTTTGTGGGCGATCCGAATCAGTTGGAACCGATCGGGCCCGGCAACCCGTTCGCGGATATGCTCCGTTTCGGCTTTCCCGCCGTCCGGCTGAGCCGCAATTACCGCAACGACTCCGCCATCCTGGCGCTGGCGGACGCCGTCTTGTCGGGAGAAGCGGACGAATCGCTGCTGCAGGGCAAAGGCATCGCGTTCATTCCTTGCACAAGTGCCGAACAGGCCTTGCCGCTGCTGCGAAAAGCCTATGCGGACCGCGACGGCGACTGTCCGATCGTTACGATGTATAGGGAGGAATCCGCAGTCGGCGTGGAGAAGCTGAATGCGTGGATGAAGCGGCAGGTCAATCCTTCCCGCGGATCGTGCGGTACCGCGACGTTCGATATCGGAGACCCTGTCATGCAAATCGTCAACACCGGCATTGCGGATAACGGGGACATGGGGCGGATCGAGGCGGTGCATCGGCAGAAGGGTGTGCAAATCGCGTTCGAGAGCGGACTCGAGGCGTTTTATTCCCCGGACGAATTGAGTGATTTCATCGAGCTGGCGTACGCGATTACAACCGCCAAAACCCAAGGCAGCCAATACGAAGGCGTCGTTATTCCTATTCTGGATATCCGGCACGAGCTTTCCCACCGCCATTCGATGTGGTACCGGAATTCGTTGTATACGGCCGTGACCCGCGCCAAAAAAGAGCTGGCCATCATCGGCGACATACAGGAATTCATCGCCGCCGCCGAACGATCCGGACGATCGCGCCGCACCCGGTTGTTAAGACGGCTCGAAGCTTATTTGGGGGAGCGCTTCATCCCCCGGCAGCCCTGAATCAAGGGATGACCTACAATTGAAACTCGAGAACGTGCCGATTGAGCTTGTATAACCCACGAATCCCTGTAAGGGATACCGGGGGCCGGGCATGTCGGGCTTCCCGCCCGCCCCCCCTTGCCGATGCATGCCGTTTGCTCTTTGCCATAAGGTGTATTTTTTCCCATCATCCTTGATATAATCGAAGCAAACATCTCTCAGGGGGTTATCGCATTGGCGGAAGTGATCGTCTCGGAAAAGCTGTTGGCGTTATCCGGATTGGACCGGGACGCCTTTATCAGGCAAATGACGGAGCGCAGGCAAGGCACCGCCATGGAAGCACTGGACATCGAATATGTGGAGCTCGATCCGGACCGCGTCGTCATGACGATGCCGGTCGGACCGAAAACCCGGCAGCCGGCGGGATTGCTGCATGGCGGCGCATCCGTCTTATTGGCTGAAACGGCAGCCTCCATCGCGGCTGCGTTGAACATCGACTTGCGGCAATATGCGGCCGTCGGACTCGAAATTAACGCGAACCACTTGCGCAGCAAGCGGGACGGCCTCGTTACCGCTGTCGCAACCCCGCTGCACAAGGGAAGAACGACGATGGTGTGGGATGTAAAAATTTCCGGCGAAGACGGGAAGCTGGTCTGCGTGTCCCGCTGTACGGTAGCGATCGTCGAGCAGCGTTAACCGGAATCAGCGCTTTGTTTCTCATGCAAGTCCCTACTCTCTATCCAGCAGGCGGCATAATCGAAGCTTTCGCACAAAAGCCGGCCTTAACCGGCCGGCTTCCCTGTCGGGATTATCCTTAATTCAATCTCGATATAATGCCGTCTTTGATAAATTGCTGAATCGTCTTGATCGGGATGTCGGTCTTCTGATAGGCTTCCATCAAGCTGGGTCTGGGATGCGTCTTGATATAATCTTTGACTTTCTCAATATCCAAGCTGTACTTTTCCAAACAATCGCCACAGAACATCGACCTGCTGTTCAGCATGACCTGACCGCAGCTCGTGCAATTGGAAAGCGCCATCCTCTCACCTCTCCCTGTACGGGATCTCACTTCCAAACAAGCAAGAAGCTTATCCATGTTGCGCATAGATAAGCTTCGCCTCTATTTGCAACTGGCTGGCATAGTTGAAACCCTTAGCCCCTCTAGCTTTGCGCCATCATTTTTCAATGATTTTGCCCTGATATGAAGTTGAGCGAACGATCACATACTCCCTTCATTATAGCAATATACGCTCATTTGACAAGCATCGACACGATCGCCGTTAAAATCAAACTCAGGTCCAGCCCCAGAAGAAGCCGTCGCGATCCCACGCGATTTTCCCGCCATGCAGCTTTCGGAACGCCTTTATCACGTCCTTCGACAGCGACTGGTTGCCTCTCTCATTCACGAACACAAAAGCTTCACCGAAATGCGACCGCACATATTCGATCGCATCGCTTTGACGGAGGATGCCTCTGAATCTGATTTCCTCCACCATCCACTCCGCAACCTGCTGCGCTGTCGGTTCCAAGGCGCACCCCTCCTTCATTTTTTGTGTCGATCATTTCGCCTCGCACCATCGTTTTTTCGCTTGCCGGGAACGCAGGTGCCTAACGACCTTAAAAGGACGGGTGCCGCCCTTCCAACGCGTTCAGCCAGTCCGCTCCCAGCATAGAAACGATTTGTTCCTGAAACAATTTATACCCGCTCTTAACCATGTCGTCTGCCAGCCGGGCGTCCCATAATGCCTTGAATTTACCTAAACGCACCCGTTCCTCCCCGGTAAAAGAAAGCCTGCGCCCGTTTCCCTCAACCCCATGCGCATACGTTCCCGCGCCGAAACGCCACTCCGTAAATCGTTCGCGGTAACGGGCTGCCAGCACATTGCCTATTTCCAGGCCTTTAATGTCAAAATCACCGGAGTAAAAGAGCCGCCCCGACCACCGGCCCTGCTCGATGAACCGGTCGATCAACCGCAAGGCGGCGGCGCTCGCCGGCCCGCTTGTACAGAGGAGGAGCGGGCGATGCGCGCCGGAGGAAAGCTCCGTTCCCGCACGCATACCCGCCTCCGCCAAATCCACCAACGTGGAGAAGACAGGCGGATTCTCAACCACATACACATCGGTAAACGGTTCAAACCGCTCGGCTGCCTCTACTTGTCTAAGCGTTAGAACTCCCGGCAGGACCGGGCGCTCCCCGTTCGGATCATAAAAGTGAACGATCGAGGAGATGTCGTCATCCGCGATCCCCGCCGTACGATAAATATCCCTTACGAGCAGACTGTCCAATCCTGCCGTCGCATCGGATACCGCGTTATAGAATGAACCTTCCACCGGCGAGTCTCCAACCTCGTTCCCGTGCACGCTTTCCTTCAGCGCTTGAAAGAACAGCCTTCCCGCGGGCCTGGTCCGGTCGAGCGCATGCGCATCCCCAGACACTTGAGCCGCGAGCACCGGCAGCCGAATCGAACGGAGCTGCAACGAACCGCTCCTCACGCCGGCATCCCCTGTCAGGATAACGTTGAAGGCGCGTGCAGCGTACGTCAGCGGGCGCACCGCAGCGGCAGGCGACTCCCGCATCAATTCCTTCAACGTCCGGTAGCCTCCCGCGGCGCCTTGCATTAACCGCTCCAGCCAATCATTCAGTTGCGAATGAATCCGCTCCCCTTCACCCAGCAGCGTTTCCCGGACTTCGCGGAAAACCGCAGCCCATGCTTCCCGCGCGAGCAGTTCACGATCCGTCTTGGTCAGCAGCGGCTTGCCCGTGAGCACGGCATGCAGCTCGGCAAGCGTGTACGGAAACGATGAGTTCTCCAATTCCCGCTCAAAGAGGTGAAGCGGCACCTTGATCGTCTCCCCGGGTTTCCGGTTCCACCCGAAAAACGTGTTGACCGCATCGCATTCCTCGGCGGTCGCGGCAGCAATCACCGCGTGTCCGCCGACCTTTTCGAGCCCCGCATATCTCCGCCAGACCTCCGCAAGCATGCGGCGAAACCCCGGCTTCAGAAAATAACTCCGCGTCTTCTCGGCGAGCGTCTTCTCCGTCATATCAACGGCCGCCTCCGTATAGCGAATGACCTTTATCGATTAGACCCATCTTCCACATACTCCTTGACCTTTCCGTTCCAGCGATAGCGGAACAGCGTGACGAAATCGACGTCCTTCGGCCGGTAGATTTCATAAATCGCCAGCTTCGGCACCGTATCGAAGCAGCCCCAAAGCACCTGGGACGTCATCATATAATCGAAGCCCATGTCGGTCAACAGCTTGAACATATCGCGCATGTTTTCCTCATCGACACCGGCGAACGCTTCATCGAGCGAGATCAGTCGCGGAGCATCCGGACGGGCGTCGGAATAACGCGACCAGGTGGCGGCAAACAGCGGAATATACATCGCCATCGCCTTCTCCCCTCCGCTCAGCACGTTGAATCGGGCATCCGTCAGCGGCCGGTAGCCGGCTTGCTCGCCTTTGCGGTATTTCAACTCGAAACCGAACCAGTTCCGGTAATCGAGCACCTCGTACAGATGCTTGCGCAGCGACTCCTGCTCCTCTTGCGCACTCTGCTTCGCATAGCCGATTTGGGTCCGGAAATGCTGGATCATCGCATCGATCTCGTCCTCCCGGAGCCGGTGGGAGTCACGCTTCAGCAGCTCCACAAGCTGCGCGGTATCGAGTTGATTCTCGGTCGCGGCAGGCTTCGGCTGCCACTCCAGCTTCAGGCGAAGCCCGCTTGACGTGTTCCGCTCCTCCATCAGCTTGTTCATGTCGCGCACCCACTGCTCGGCGCGGTGAATCCGTTGACGGATCGCTTTGCCGACGCTGCGCAAAATAATTTCCTCATAAAGCTCGCGGTCCTTCTCGCTAAGCAGCGCGCCCTGCTCCTCCTCCAGCCGCTCCAGCTCCTCCACGAGCGCGAGAGGCGGCTGCGGACGCGTATGATCCCGCATCGACAGCACCAGAATCCGGCCCGTCGTTTCCTCGACCACCGTCTGCAAAATGTACTCGGTCAGCAGCATGCGGGCGGCGTTGAACTGCTCAAGCAGCTGATTCTTCACATTCTCCACGTTGCGCCCGGCAAAAAGCGCCTCATACTGCTGGCGCAGCTCTTTGGCAGCCGCCTGCGGCTGCTCGGGCCTATCGCCGGCCTCATCCGGTTTATCGCGCCATTCCGCCACCAAGCCGCGCTTCAGCTCGCTCCGCCACTCGTCCATTGTCCGGTCCAGCCGGATCCGGAGCGCCTCGACTTGCTTGCCCAGCAACGCCAACTGCTCGTCCGCCCTCGAGGCCTTATCTTTGGCGAGGTCAAGCTCATCCTCCACTGCCTTGCGCCTTGCGGTCAATACGCCCTCTTCCGTTCGCAGCTCTTCCAGCTTCCTGGCCACGTCGGCCAGCCCAAGCTCTTCGATAAGACGGCGGAGCGTCTCGACCTGCGCCTTGAACGCACGCCGCCGTTCGTCCAGCTCATCGGCCAGCGTCTCCTCGTCCTCCAGCTCGACGCGCACGCTTGCAAGCTCCGCGTCAATCCGCTCCAGGGACGCTCCGGCCTCGCTGTACTGCCGCCATGCCGAATGCAGCCCGCCGATGGCGCTCTCGTAATCCCGGATGACGATCAGCGCCTCCTGCAGCTCACTCTCCCGCTTCAGCCGCGACCACCCGGCCGTCAGCTCCGCCAGCTCCCGCTGCAGCTCGCGCCATTCTGCCGACTTGGCCTTGAAGCGCTCGAGCGCGCGTTCCTCCTGCTTCATCGCCGCTTCCAGACGATAGCCGGCCTCCTGCAGCAGACGCAAATCATGCTGCAGCCGAGCTCCGTCCGGGAACGCGTTCCGCTCCTCTTGAAGCGTAAGTTCTCGCGCTTGCAGCTCGCCGATTTCCCGCTCAACCGCCGCCGCCTCGGACTCAACCGCCGCAATGGCGTCCGCCAGCCGGGCGATCTCGAGCAGTCTGGTGCGCCTGCGGGTTTCCTTCCCGATATATTCCGCCCGCGCCTTCAGACCGGCCTTTCCCGCAAGCGGCCCGAGCTTGAATTCACCGTTCCCGGCCAATACGCCGTTCCACTCCCCGAACTCAAAGCCGCTGCCCCCTTCATCCCACAGGAACGTCCGCAGCACCGCATCGATCGCCGCAACGGTCAGCCCGCTTTCCTCCGATGGAGATGGAACAAGCACGTCCGCCAGCGTAAACCCGAATTCGATCGGATTCGGCACAATCCACGCCTCTTCCTGCCGATCGTTCAACCCGCCGAATTGCCCGTCCGGCGTAATCCAGGCATCCAGCAAGCCGGCTCGCTCAAGCGCTTCCTCGATGCGGGCCCGCGTTTCAGCCGCGACATGCGGCTGAAAGTCGCAAACCGCATAGAGCGGCGCCCCGGCGCGGACAGGCTTCTCCGTTCTCGCGCTTATGCGCGCCTCGCTTCGTTTCGGCTCAGGCTCCCGGCTCTGCTCCCAGCCTTGTTTCTCTTCGAGCAGCCGATCCCGTTCGCCGAGCAGGTCCGCTTTCCTTTGTTCGGCGGCCAGCCTTTGCTTCACCGCTTCGTCCCGGTTATCGGCATACCTCTGTTGAAGCGCGGCGCGCACGGGCTCCAACGTCCCTTGACCCGGTCCATAGGCGCGAATAGCCGCGAACGTCGCACGGACCGCTTCGTCGTCGAACGTCAGCATCCGCAGCTGCTTCTGCCAAACGAGGACCGCGTCCTTCATCGCTTCCTTGCCCTGCTCGAAGCGCTGCTCAATCCCGCCCCGTTCGCGTTCCGACTCATCCCGCAGCCGGCTCGCCTCGCCGAGCTCCGACTCCCGCTCCCGTGCCAATACAGCCGACTCCCGCTCTTGGCGGGCTTTGCCCGCCGCGGTTTCGACACGCTCCCGATGACGTTTCACATCCCGCCGCCAGGCTTCCCGCCACGATTCATCGGCCGGGATATCCGGCATCCAGTACCGGTGATAGACCGGATGCTCCGCGAACTCCATCTCCTGCGCCATCGACTCCAGCTCGTCCAGAATCGTCTCCTGCTCACGCCGGGCGGCCGACTGCCGGGCAGCCGACAGCTCCCGCTCCCGGTTCAGCTTCTCCTCCCGCTGCCGGCTTTTTTGTTCCCGCTCCCGCGAACGCTCCAGCTGCTTCTCCGTATCGGCGAGCGATACCGTCGCACTCTCAAACTCCCGCTGTTTGCCGATCGCCTCATGCTTCTCCAGCACGTTCCGCTCGACGCCGATCGTCTGAAGCCGCTCCTGAATGCGACCCCGCTCCCCTTGCGCCGCCGCTTTCTCCCGTTCCGCTTCCTCCAGCGCATGCGCGGACGCCTCCGCCCGAGCCGCAAATACGTCGTGTTCCGACTTGGCTTCCAGCAGCTCGCCCGCTTTCAAATAAAGCACATGCTTGTTGTAGCGGTCATAGCTCTCCTGCAGCTTCGCCATTTCCTTGCGGTGCACCCGGATTTCATCCAGCCGGTCGGCGAGTTGGTCCATATCCTCCAATACTTCCGACAAAGGGCGCAATTCATCCTCCACAAGCGGCGGCAGCGCCTGATGCAGAATCTCATAGATCGCCGACGGCTTGAAGTCCTTCGACAGCTTCGGACTCCGCAGTTGAATCATGAGCTGCAGCAGGTCCTGAAAAGCCTCCGTATCGGCAAAACCGAACAGCTGCTTGTTGACGAGCTCCCGGTAAGATCCTTGATCGTGGACAACCTGCCCGCCCGCGCCGATTCTAACCTCCAAATCCTTCCGGTCGAGCGGAATGCGGCTGCCCCGCTCCAGCCAATCGTTCCGGTCGTAGAGCCAGAAGTCGTGTCCGATCCGCCGCCCGTCATCGAGCAGGAATCCCCAGAACTGTACCTGGGCGGCGTTGCGCCTTGCCCTCAGGCCAATGCCGATCGTTTTGAACGCTTCCGTAACCGGATGGTAAAACTCCATCCACAAATACCCGGTCGCATCCGTTTTACCACCGTCTTCTTCCCCCAGCAAATAGTACTCGATGCGCCGGTCACGCGATCCGAACGGATCGAGCCGGTGCGCCCGTTTGTCCCCGTCCAGCACCAGCGGCAAGAAGCTCTGCATCGTGACGGATTTGCCTGATCCGTTGGCGCCGCGCAGAATCAGCCGTCCCTCCTCCAGTTGAAACTCCTCTTCATCGTAATACCAGAAGTTCAAGATGCCGACACGATTCATCCGCCAGCGCGCGTCCGTCCGTTCCGTGCCTCCCGTTTGACCGTCCGCCATTCTCATTCACCCCGAACGCCCCTATGGGCCAATTTATCGCAGCTCCTTGTCCTGACTTTCCCTATGACAAGTCTGTTCGTCAAAATCCGTGGCCGGACATTCTCCATGCCGGCATTCCCGCCTATTCGTCAAAATCCGTGTTCGCATATTCCGCATTCCAGCGGCCCAGCACCGGCGAGATCAGAAAGTGAGTTGTGTCTTCCCGCCGCCCCAGCCCCCAATCCTCAAGGTGCGTTAAACACAGTTCCGCCAGCTCCTGCGAGGACGACTCGCGGAACTCCTTGCTCCAGTAGTCTTTATGCCGAAGATGCAGCTTGTACAGAATCGTCTCCATCTCGGCCCGTGTGATCCGAATGCTGCCCTGATCCTCCGTGTAACGTCCGCTGCCCTCCTCATAGAGCTGCCTGCGCAGTTCTCCGGCAACCAGCAGCGCAATGTCCGAAACCCCCGACATCGTCGGAAACAATGCGCTTTCGCCCGTCAGCTCCGGGTGAAAGAAAAGCAGCCCTTCCCGGTACCTTCGCCCTTCCCAACCGAACGTCTTCCCAAGTTGGTCCATAATGGCCCGACGCTGCCACAGCACGTAGTTCAGGTCCTCCTCGTCCCATTCGGCGTCCGGTACGGCCGGCTCCAGCAGCAGCCTGCGGTACACCCGGTGACGTCTGCGCATCGACTGTCCGTCCTGCGTGTCCGCATACGGAATCGGATCGGCCAGTTCTTCCATGCGGCTGTAGGAGGTCAGATCCCGGGGAAACCGGCGCAGCACGTAGCGCGTATTCGGCGAGCATTCGAACAAGGCGTTCTTCTCCCGGTTCTGCGCCCAATCCCCTTCATCGCCGTCCACCGCGTGCAGCACGCCGAGCGATTTCAGCTTCTTGAGCGCCCGCGCCATCGACAGCCGATGATGATAGATCGTCCAATCCGCATCCAGCCCTTCGCCGGCCATTTGATCCCGGATATCCTCCACGATATCCGACAGCAGGAATTGGTCCAGCTCCGTCTTGCTCTCCAAATACCACAGCCCATACGTGAAAAATACGTAGTCTCTCGGTTCGCGGAATTCCGGAAAGCCCATCCATGGAAAAGCTTTTACCGGCGCCTTGTCCAGCTTGGCGATCGACCGGGTCATAAGAAGCGGGAAGCCGGCTTTGTCCATGAACCAATCCCGCAATTCTTCATAATAATCCTTGATGGCAAAATAAAGCTCCGGGTCCTCGCTCTTCGCGACCCACGGCCGGTTCAGCAACGCATGAACGCACGCTCTTTTGCGCTCCGCCGCCTGCTCCGCGCCGGCCCGGCTGCGGCCGACTCTTCGCACCGCCGATTCGCCCGCTGCATTCATCGCCTTGCCCACTCCTCTTCTCTCGCGGCCGCCGCTTCCCTCGCAGCATCCGTCAGCATAAATACCAGCTCATAATCGGCCATATGCAGTTCGCCGTCCTCCGAGACGAGCACAGTTCTTTCTTCCGTCCGCGGATTGGTCATGCGAATGCGGACGCCTTCCGGCGTCACGAAGGAATGGTTCGCCCCCGCCGTCATGCACCGGCCGATCCAGTGGAGCAGCCGCAGCCGCGTTTGGCTCGGCACCTTGCCCAGCTCCGAGATCCGGACCTTGCCTTTCGCCAAAAGCGCTTCTACCGCTTTCCATTCCTCCGCCTGCCGCAGCAGGAACGCTTCCCGTTCCCGCCGCTTCCGCTGCTCATTGTCGCGCACCGGCTCCGACTCCTGCCGCTCGCCGCGCTTGCGGCTGCGCGAGCGAAGCGTCCGCACCGTGGGCCGCTCTTCCCACATCGACATGTCCGCCCGGTCGGAGTCGCGCAGGTCCTCCCCTTGCAGATGGCGCGTCGGAAACAACCCGAAGGCGAATCCCGCCAGGCGGTGGGCATCTTCCATCGCATGCAGACCGGCGAACCAGCGGGCGAGATGCTCCAGCTCCTTTTTCCGGCTCAGGCCGGAACGCTTACGCTCCTGGATTCGAATGGCGCTTCGGACGATCCGTGCGATCGCGTCCTTGGTTGCACGCTCCAGCAGCGTAAGCTCGCTGGGCGAACCGCCTTCGCCGATAAACCAGCGCTGAATGTTCTCCCATCCCTGCCGAAGCTCCTCCAGCAGCGCTTCCCGGTCCGGCACGTCCTCAAGCCGCGGCTTGTTCAGCTCTCCCTCCACCGCTTTCTCCAGGAACATATCCCGGACATTTGCGTTGATCCGCAGCAAATTGCCTTCGATTTTGTAGGCGCTTCGCTGCAAGGCCTGCACGAAATTTTGCAAATAATTCGTGAGCTTCTCCTTGAAGACCAGGAACGCTTCGGCTACCATCATCTCCTCCGCCTTGGCGGTATGCAGGCTGGCGATATAGTCCGCGGCGTTCTCGTGCAAGCTGACGAACGACCGGTAGAGTATGTTCCAAAGCTCCAGCGCCGTCTCGGGATTGAGTTGATCGGCATCCCGGCGAATGGCGAACAGCTTGTCCGCGATCGTGTCGAACAAGGACGATTCCAGCGAGCCTCCATAGCCGGTCACCTTTTCGAGCGTCTCCAGCAATCGCTCAATTTCAATGGAGTAAGGACGGAGCAAATACTGCATTTTTTTCTTCAGGTACTCCTCCAGCGTGGTCGAGCGGCCCCCGTCGTGCCGGGCCGTCAGATTCTGCCACTCCACCAACTGATCCAGGTCGGCCTGGCACTGTTCGATCGTGTAACCGGGCCATACGCCCCACTCGCTGACCCCCGCAAACACCTCTTCGGGCTTCAGCCAGTACCTTAACCGTTTATACTCCTGGTAGAAAAAGCGCATAATGGCCCGGTAGCGGACCACATTTTCGGCGTTCACATATTTGAGCTCCGGCACATGGCGCAGCGATTGCGGCGGCAGCCCGGAAAGTCTCGCATCCATTCACCGTCCCCCTTTCCCTCTTTCCGTTTTCAATTGTTTTCATCATAAAATGTCCGCAATGCCTTGGCAAGCGGACTCTTTTGGAAGCTCCTATGTTACAATCGCCTACTTGACCATTCTCCTCTGTCAACGTTTGTCAGTAACATGCAAAAAACAGTGTCACATCGGGCTTCACGCAAATAAGAAGCGTTCAAGCGAAGCAAACCTCCTGCCCGAACACCTTTCGTCTCATCCGTATTTTCCCGCCTCTAATCGCGCCCAGGCTAAGTAAGCGGGCAGGCAAGCTACACGAGCCGGCCGATGCGAACCGTGCGGTCACATATCGCGTCTACGTCCTGCTGGTCATGCGTGACGAACAAGCAGGTCATCTCCGCTTTTTTCAGAATGTCCCGAAGCTCCACGCGAATCGCCGCCTTCAAATCCACATCCAGGTTGCTGAAAGGCTCATCCATCAGCAGCAAGGCCGGCTTCGGCGCAAGCGCGCGGGCCAGCGCGACACGCTGCTGCTGTCCCCCGCTCAGCTCGTGCGGATACCGGTTCTCAAGGCCGGACAGCTTCACCAGCTCGATCATTTCCTGCAAACGCGCCTGGCGGTCCGCCTTGGAGAAACGATGCAGACCGAACTCGATATTTTTGGCGACGGTAAGATGCGGGAACAGGGCATAGTCCTGAAAAACCATCCCCACACCGCGCTGTTCCGGCGGTATGAAGGTCCGGACGTCGACGACCGTACGCTGCGAAATGTCGATTTTCCCCTCTGCAGGCGTTTCCAGCCCCGCGATCAAGCGAAGCAAGGTGCTTTTGCCGCTTCCGCTTTCCCCGACCACACCGACAATTTCCCCCTTGCTCATGGAAAATGAGAATTGATCGATAACGGACATTTGCTTTCTGGAATAAGTGAACGACAGCTTGTGAATCGCGACGAAGCTCATTGGACCACTCTCTTTCCCACATGATCAAAAATGACGATAGATATGGCGCCGACTCCAATGATGAATAAGGAAGGCACCGCGGCCGAAAAGATCCGCTCATCGGTCCCATATTGATAAGCCTTGGTAGCGAGCGTATCGAAGTTGAACGGCCTGAGCAGCAGCGCCAGCGGAAGCTCCTTCACGATTTCGACGAACGTGAGAATGACTCCGCTGAGCAGTGAGCCCTTGATTAACGGCAGGTCTACCTTGAAAAAGGTTCTCGTCATGCCTGCGCCCAGCATACGGGAAGCCTCCGTGTACTTCATGCCCATTTTTTCGAAGCCCGCTTCGATGCTGTTGTAACCCGTAGCCGTGAAACGGATGATGTAAGCGGCCACCAGCATCGCCAGCGACATGCTGAGTACGAGCGGGGCTTCGCCCTTTCCTATCCAGCCGTATAACGGCGCAAGGCTTGCATCCAGCCGGACAAACAGGGCCAGCACGCCGATCGCGATGATCGCGCCCGGAACCGAATAGCCGGTGGTCATGATTTTGGCGATTGCGTAACCGAACCGGTTGTTCATGAGACGGCTGACATTGCCCACGACGACCGCCAGCAGCATAATGAAAGCCGTAGCCAGCAGCGCCACCGATACGGTGTTGTAGGTCAACCGCCGGAAATCGGCCGTCAGCATCACATCGGCATAGGTCCATCCCGCCCAGACGAACAGCTGCGCGACGGGGACCAGGAAAGATAAAGCGAGCACCAAGACGCAGAACGCGGCTGCCGCCCAGCCCGATAATCCTTTGAGCCTTGCCGGCACAAGCGGATTGCTTTTGCTTGTCGTTGCGCTGAATCTTCTCTGTCCGCGCAGAAACCTCTCCAGGATCATAAGCCCGATCACCCCCACAAGGAACCAAGCCGCCAGACGGGTAGCCGATTCGATATCATACATGCCGAACCAGGTGGTGAAGATTGCGGTGGAGAATGTCTGGATGCCGAAATAGTTCACAACGCCGTAGTCGCTGAGTGCCTCGAACGCCACTAACGTCAACCCGCCCGCAATAGCCGGACGGGACAACGGCAGCGCGATCCGCACAAAAACGGCGAGCGGTTTTCGGCCGAGCAGCCGGGCATTCTCGATGTAAGCGCCGCTTTGGCGCTCGAGAAAGGATCGGGTAATCATATAAACGTATGGATACAGAAACATGGTGAAGATAAAGATGGCGCCTTTCATCGACATGATGTCAAACCATGCCTGATTGGGCGATACACCGAGCGAGCGCAGCGTCTTCTGTACGACCCCGGTGTAGCTGAGCATGTTGCTGTAGGTGTAAGCCGCTATGTAAGGCGGAACGGCGAGCGGCAGCATCAGCGCCCAGCGAAAGAAAGCCTTCATCGGAAAATCATACGCCGCGATCAACCAGGCTAACGACGCGCCGATCAGAACGGTAAAAAAGCCCGTGCCAAGCACCAGCCAAACGGATTGCAGCACATAGTCCCGCAGCATATACTGTTTGATTTGGCCCCAATTCTCATTGGGCGCTCCAACCAAAGAAACCAGGATAACGCCAATCGGCAGCAGTATAAATACCGCCGCCGGAAGACTGATCCATAACCAGCCGTTACTATGTTTTCGTATATCCCGCATAAGCTTGGCTGGTTGCTGCATCTTTTATTTCCAACCTACTTTATTCATAATTTCGACAGCCTTTTTATTATACTCCCCGAGCTTGGCGAAATCCAGGTCCTGGGCTTTGAACGTGCCCCAGGATGCAAGCAGCTCCGGCACTTCGGCCTCGCCGTTCACCGGGAATTCGAAGTTCTCGGCCGACATCAGCGTCTGCGCTTCTTTACCCGTCAGAAATTCGATCAGCTTGACCGCATTGTCCTTGTTCTTGCTGTACTTGATCAGCCCGGCGCCGCTGATGTTCCGGTGCGTGCCGGTCGTGTCCTGATTCGGGAAGAACACGCCGATCTGTTCGGCAACCTTAACCTCTTCGGGATCGTCGGATTTCGTCATTTGTCCGACATAGTAGGTGTTCATAATCGCTACGTCGCCGGTACCTGCAACGATGGCCTTCGCCTGATCGCGGTCGCCGCCGTCGGGATCGCGGGCCAGGTTGTTCGCAATGCCCTGCGCCCATTGCTCGGCCTTCTGTTCCCCGTCGATCGCAATGAACGAGGCGAGAAGCGATTGGTTATACAGGTTCGTGGACGACCGCACCAACACCTTGCCCTTCCACTTGTCCGTCGCCAGATCCTCGTAAGTGGAAAGCTGCTCCGGCTTCACGCGATCCTTGGCATAAGCGATGATCCGAGCCCGCATGGAGAGGCCGATCCACTGGTTCTCGGCGTCGCGAAGATCCGCCGGCACCTGCTTGTCGATCACTTCCGATTGCACGGGCTGCAGGACGCCCGCCGTCTTGGCGTTGTTCAGAACGCCTCCGTCCACCGTGATGAACAGATCCGCGGGGGTGCTTTCCCCTTCGCGTTTAATGCGTTCGATCAGCTCTTCGGCCTTGCCTTCGACGGCATTCACCTTAATGCCCGTTTGTTCCGTGAATTTCTGAAATAATACCGCGTCCACATCGTAATTCCTTGCCGTGTAGACATTGACCGCCTGTTCCCCGCCTGCTTGACCGGAGTTGTTTTCCGTCGAGGTATTGGCGTTCTTTTGTTCGTTCGTTGCAGATGTATTCGTGTTGGTCTTTTCCGTCTGATTAGTTGATGCGCCGGAGCCGCCGCAGCCTGCGAGCAACCCGACCGATAGTACTGCCGTAAGCAATAAAGAACCGACTTTACTTTTTCTCATGTTCAAAACAGTCTCCTCATATTGTGGTAATGAAAATCATTATCAATCAGCGCTGATGAAATCGTACCACCATCATGCAGGAAGTGTCAACAATACGGAATGCTGTTTTTTTCGAACATTTTGTGATTAATTATAGTCATTATTATGAAATAATTTCTCATGTTCACTCCTTGCGAATTGGTTGCCGCCAAGACAGCGCATTCATGCTATACTGGTGAAAACCAAACGCCAAGGAGTATACATGGATATTACGCCTTTACAACTGACGGTTACCGTCGTCTGCGCCTTGTTAATCGGCTTCTCCAAAACCGGTGTGCCGACTTTGGGGCTGTTTGTCGCGGCCATCATGGCCACCGTTTTCCCCGCACGCGAATCCGTAGGGCTCATCACCCCGATTCTGATCACAGGCGATATCATCGCGATTGTGTATTACCGGAAAGCCGTCGTGTGGAAGCATCTCCTCGTTCTTCTGCCTTGGGTGCTCGCCGGGCTTGCAGCGGGCTTCTTCGTGCTGGGCCGGATCGGCGACGGGCCGCTTTCCAATCTGATCGGCACCCTGGTCCTGCTGCTGATCGGCCTCCATTTATATAAGGACCGGCTGGAGAGCATGCTCAAATTCGCCTTCACCAAATCGCCCGCCTTTAACGGATCGCTCGGCGTGCTCGCCGGATTCACGACCATGATAGGCAACGCGGCGGGCAGCATCATGACGATCTATTTGCTGTCCAAAGGCATGAACAAAACCGCCTTCGTCGGCACGAGCGCATTTTTCTTCTTTATCGTCAATGTCATTAAAGTGCCCTTCACCAGCTACCTGGGACTTATTACGCCGCAGTCGCTGGTGCTTAACGCCTGGATGATCCCGGCGGTAGTCATCGGCGCTATCATCGGCTTCAAGGTGCTTCCGCTTATTCCGCAGAAGCATTTCCAGGCCCTTATTCTCATCCTCGCGGCGCTCGGAGGACTTTACTTGATCTTATTCTAGGCCGCCAAGCCGTAACCGACAGCCCTTGGCCGGTTCGGGGTAGAGGCGGCCGTCCCAAAATCGGGTAATCGGCAGTACACCCTTTTCGGGACAAGCGCGCAAAGGAGGCGTTTGGAATGGACGGCGAGGCGGCAGCCAAGCCCGCCAAGGAACGGCTCGGAGACATTAACGACCGCAGCGTATGGATCAAACGGTGGAAAAAGGCGGCTCCCGAACTGCTCGGCCCGTTCGACCGGGAGGACATACAACGGCGGATCCACGAAACATCCGAGGAGCTGCGGAAGCTGCAGGTGCGGAAGCCGGAGCACATATGATGAGAAAAAAACACCGGGCCCGGTGTCTTTTTTCGCATATCAGGAGGATTGATTTCCGGCGGCGTTCAATTCTAATTGATTCTGATGCAACGCTTTAACCAGATTCAGATAAAAATTGTTTTCCTGCCCGTTCAAACCGTATTCAAGAGGTATTAAACTATTATCAAGCACTCCGAGAAGGAATGGAGAAATTATCGTTCCTCCCCCTTTCTACAAGGCTTTTCAAAACCATGCATACCACATTGTCGTCAAACGATGTTCGTGGCGGCAATCGCTCTCCTGGAGATTATAGAAAGATTCAGAATTTTATAGGTCCCGAAGGTTGTACCTTGGAAACAGCTACCTACATACCTCCCGCACCACAATTGGTGGATAACTATATGAGCAATCTAGAGGCCTACATTAACGATCCCAAAGATGATCTTGACGAGCTGATTCGAGTTGCCATTATACATGCCCAATTTGAAACCATTCATCCTTTCCTTGATGGAAATGGGAGAATCGGAAGGATTCTAATTCCCCTATATTTATTCAATAAAAAAGCTATTGATTTTCCTAACTTCTTTCTAAGCGAAGCTTTGGAAAAGGATAAACATAAATACTATCGGTTTCTAAATGATACGAGATATAAAGGAGACTGGAATCAGTGGATTAAATTTTTTCTGGAAGCCGTCATACTTCAAGCGGACAAAAATATTCGTTTAATCAACGATATAAATCAACTTTACGAACATGATTTAAAAATTGCTCAATCATTAATTAACAGTAGTGGTGTAAAAAAGTTAATCGATTCAGTTTTTCAGAAACCGATTTTTACCGTTCACTCGATTTCTTCAACTGCCGGGTTATCAGAGGCGACCTGCAGAAGATATTTATCAATTTTAGAATCGCAGAGAATCATTTTTTCAGACGGCAGATTGCGCTCTAAAACATACTATTATTATAATCTTCTCGATAAGTTGCGCTAGTAAAAAAAGCAGCTCGTCCGATGAACAGAGCGAGCGGCGGCGGGGAATACACTATGTTCCAGGGAAAGCCGGTGATAAGAGAAATACAGGCCGACATGACGGAGTTAATTGCCGACTATACGGCTTGGCGGTCCGGGAAAAGTAAATCCCGACATCACATAGTCCCCGTCGTTAATAAAACAAAACAAGTTCGCAAACCCTATTTCTTTAATAGTTCAAAATTATGCACCTGTACCCACATGGGTATTAGAATCGGCAGGAATTGGGGGATAAAAAATGGACATGGCCCCCGTTACTTCTTCCATCATCCATAGTATCGGCTATGACCGGTCAACAGAGACACTTTATATACAATTTCTCAATGGTTCGTTGTACGAATACCGTCATGTACCGGTGACGGAACATGAACAATTAATGAAGGCTAACTCAAAAGGCACTTACTTTAATACTCATATACGCGATCTCAACCGCTATCCGTTTAACCGAATTAGAGGTTAGATTGGCCGCTTCAACCGCTCCAGCCGCTCATACTCGTCCTTCAGCCGTCCGTACAGCGACCTGAACACGCGATACCCTTCCGCATATACCGCCCTGCCTTCCGCATCAGGCAGCACAACGCGCATCTCCCGGCGGAGCTTCGACGCCGCGTCGGCATAGTCGGCGTACCAGCCCGCCGCGATGCCGGCCGACATGGCGGCGCCGAGCGAGGTGGCCTCGCCCGTCTGCGCGGGCACGGCGATCGGCTTCGCCAGCGCCGCCGACAGCACGCTGCGCCAAGCCGCGCTGCGCATGCCGCCGCCGATCACCATGTAGCGGTCGATCGGGGCGGTCTGCTCCAGCACGTCTGCAATGCTGCGCAGCCCGTAGCTGATTCCTTCCATGACGGCGTGCAGCATGTCGAACCGGGAATGGCCGATCTCGAGGCCGAAGAACAGGCCGCGCACCGATTTATCCCATAACGGTGAACGTTCACCCATCAGGTAGGGATGAAAAATCAATCCGTTGGAGCCCCACGGCACCTTACGGATCTCATTTTCGATGGCCGCATAAAGCGATCCGGCTCCGCCATTCTCGCCGCTTCCTGTATCAGCATCCGCCAGCTCTTTGGCCGCATAGGTGCGGACGGCCCAATCATACGCTGCTCCCGCCGTCTGCATCGTACCGAGCACGTTGTAGGTGCGCGCCTCCGGGCCGCACATATTGAAGACGCGCCGGCCTGCATCGATGAAAGGCTCCGCCGTCGTGCGCGACACCCAGGCGGTCGTGCCCAGGTAGACATAAGCGTCGCCTTCACGGACGGCGCCTGCGCCGAGCGCCGCGCATGAGCCGTCCCCTCCGCCGACCACGACCGGCGTACCGGCGTTCAAGCCCGTCGCGGCCGCCGCTTCGGCCGTGATGCCCCCCACTAGCGCCGAGGAAGGCTCGATCTTCGGCAGCTTATCCCGTGGAATCGCGAATTCGTCCAGAATGTCGTCCGACCAGCGGCACTCCCTGACATCGAACAACCCCGTCAGCGACGCATCGGAATAATCGGTCAAGCCGAGGCGGCCGGTCATCCGGTACGTGAGATAATCCTTGGCCTGCAAAAAATAAGCCGTCTCACGGAAGACCTCCGGCCGCTGTTCCCGCAGCCAGAGCAGCTTGAGCAGCGGGTAGTGGCTGTCGAGGCGATTGCCCGTCATCGCGTAGAACCGGTGCTCATCCATCCGCCGGAATACATCGGTTTCCATGAACGCGCTGCGCGTATCGGCATGGATGATGGCTGGATGGAGCACGCGGCCGTCCCGGCCGACCGCCACCACGCCCATCATGTGTGCGCCGAACGCGACTGCCGCGATGGCGCCGGCGTCCACCTTCTCCAGTACCTGCCGGCTGGTGCGGATGACCGCGTTCCACCAATCGACCGGATCCTGCTCGGCTTCACCGCCGCTCCACAGATGAGTCGGATAGACGGCGGAAGCGCTGGCCACGACATTTCCTTCCCCATCGAATACCGAGCATTTATGACTGGACGTGCCCAGGTCGTGGGCCATTAAATACTCGCTCATGAGCCGGCCCCTCTCTTAGATGCCCGATTCCTTCCAGTCCCGCAGGAACTGGTTCAGCCCGAGCTCCGTCATCGGATGGTTCAGCATTGCCTCCAGCACGGGGTAAGACATTGTGACCGCATCGACGCCGACGCGGAACATATCCAGCACCTGCTGCGGCCCGCGGATGCTGGCGGCAATCACCTTCGTGTTCAGCCCGAAGGCGGCGTACGCTTTTACGATGTCTCCGATCAACGTGGCGCCCGACCAGCCCACATCGTCAACCCGTCCGAGATAGGGACTCACATACGAGACGCCCGCCTTGGCGGCCAGCAGCGCCTGGGGCACCGAGTATACCAGCGTCATATTCGTCTCTACGCCTTCCTTAGACAAGCGGCTTGCCGCCTTAACGCCCTCCGCGCCCATCGGCAGCTTCACAACGACGCGGGAGGCCCAGGTTTGCATATCCAGCGCCTCCCTCACCATGGTGTCGGCATCCGTGCCGATGACCTCACACCACACCTTCCCCGGCGCAGGGACGAGCTCCGCGATTCTCGCGATCATCTCCTTGAAGTTCCGTTTTTCCTTGGCGATAATCGACGGATTAGTCGTTACGCCGTCCAGGATGCCGAGCGATACCGCCTCCCGAATCTGATCCAGATTCGCTGTGTCGACATAGATTTCCATTCGCGCTTCTCTCCCTTGTTTCGTTTAAAAAGGAGCAGAGCGAGGTCATAGCCCCTCGCTCTGCTCCCGCCAAACGGGCTGCCGCACTATTCGTACAGGACGGCTTTGATTTCTTCGCTGTCGATGTTCGTCTTGTCGTACCAGAAGAAACCGGTGTCGATGTTCTTTTCAACCGTCTCGCCCTTCACCGCCGCGACAGCCGCTTTTACCGTCTCGTAGCCGATGCCGATCGGGTTCTGCGTGATGGCGCCTGCCATTGCTCCGCTCTTGATCGCGTCGATCTGCTGCTTGCCCGAGTCGTAGCCGACGACCGTGATTTTGCCGTTCATGCCCATTTCGGATACCGCGTTGATGACGCCGATTGCGGATCCTTCATTGGCGCCGAAAAAGCCTTTCAGGTCGGGATAAGCCTGCATGATCGCTTTCGCAAGGTCGGTCGATTTCAGCTGGTCGCCGCCGCCGTACTGGATATCGACGATTTCGATATCCGGGTATTTCTCTTTGATCCGGTTCACGAAGCCGTCGCGGCGGTCGATGCCCGTGCGGCTCGTCTGGTCGTGCACAATCAGGGCCACCTGGCCTTTGCCGCCGATCAGTTCGGCCATCTTGTCGGCCGCCAGCGCGGCTGCCGCGAGGTTATCCGTCGATGCCGTAGTAACCGGGATGTCGCTCT
Organism: uncultured Paenibacillus sp.; assembly: GCF_963515335.1. Taxonomy (NCBI): domain Bacteria; kingdom Bacillati; phylum Bacillota; class Bacilli; order Caryophanales; family Paenibacillaceae; genus Paenibacillus; species uncultured Paenibacillus sp. The sequence goes on from NZ_CAUPYC010000003.1 coordinate 122,112, forward strand.
CCACGCCGGAGTCGAATGCGATGACCGGGATATTGCCGTCCTTCGCTTGCTGCAGCAACGGAATCGCCGCCTGACTGTCCAGAGCCGCGAAGCCGATGGCGTCCGGCTTCTTGTCGAGCGCTGCTTGCAGCATCTCAATCTGCTTATCCACCTGGGCTTCGGTCTCCGGTCCTTCAAAGGTGATTTCCACGCCGAGCTCGTTGGCCGCTTTTTCGGCACCCGTCTTGACCGCCTGCCAGAACTGGTGCTGGAACCCTTTGGAGATGATCGGAATATACAGCTTGTCGCCGTCGCCGCCTGCAGTCGCCGCGTTGCTGCCTTCCGCCGCGGGCTCGGATGCGCCTTCATCTGCAGCGCCTGCCTTGTTGCCTCCGTTGTTCGCCGCGTTGCCGCCCGTGTTATTCGCGGCGTTGTTGCCGCCGCATGCGCTCAGGATGACAACCGAGACCAGCAGCAGCATCATAAGAATCGAAATCTTTTTCATACCGGATTCTCCCCTTTGGCTCGTTGAATTGTATAGAGACTCCCTGCCGCCGATCGGGACCGGCGATTGCCGGGAGGCCTTGCAGAATGTAGGTTGATGCGCGGTCAGGCTTTCTTGCGGCGCCGCAGGATGTCGGCGTATACCGCGAGCAGGATGACGAAGCCGACGACGACCGTCTGCCACTCCTGGGGTACGGACAGAATACGCAGCCCGTTGGTCAGGACACTCATGATAAGTGCGCCGATGACCGTGCCGATGATCGTGCCTTTGCCGCCGCTCAGCGATGTGCCGCCGATGACGACGGCCGCGATAGCCTCCAGCTCATACCCCGCACCTAGCGCAGGCTGCGCCGAGTTGAGTCGGGAGGCCATAAGCACGCCGGCCAGACCGGTGAAGACGCCTGTGATCGTGTAGATGGCGATTTTCCAGAAATCCACGTTAACCCCCGACAAGCGGGTCGCTTCCTCGTTGCTGCCGAGCGCGAAATTGTAGCGGCCGACGATTGTTTTCGCGAGCAGCACGCTGCCGATGACGGCGGCAAGGAAGAAAATCAGCACGGCATTCGGGATATCGAAGCCCGGAATGATCTTGCCAAGTTCGGAGGCTAGCGCGATATTGGTGAAGCCCGGGCTGTCGTTGAAGTAGATCGGCTTCGTGCCCGAGATGACGAGCGCGAGTCCTTTGGCGATCATCATCATGGCGAGCGTCGCGATGAAAGGCGGAATCTTCAGCTTCGCAATGCTCAGTCCCGACAGCAGTCCGCAGAGGGCGCCCGTCAGAATCCCGCCAGCAATGCCGAGCGGCACGGACACGCCCCAGAAGGTGATGAGCACGCCAGTCATCACGGCGCTTAAGGTCATCACTGTGCCTACGGAGAGGTCGATGCCCCCGGTGATGATGACGAAAGTCGATCCGAGCGCCAGCACCCCGATGACCGCGGTGGAGAGCAGAATGCCTTTGACGTTCGAGAATTGAAAGAAGTTTTCGGAAGACAAGGTGAACACGACAACCAACACGACCAGGCTGGCAAAAGCAAGCAGCTGCTGCAGCGCGCCCGACTTCACCCGCACCGGATTTCCGGCGACGGAAAGCTTCATATCGCAACCTCCCCTTTGTGCAAACGTCTGGTGGCCAGCTCCATGATCCGCTCCTGCGTCGCTTCCCCGCGGCTCAGCTCACCCGTGATGCGGCCTTCGCACATCACGATGACGCGGTGGCTCATGCGGAGAATCTCCGGCAGCTCGGATGAAATCATGATGATCGATTTGCCTTGGTCCGCAAGCTCGTCGAGGAGCCTGTAGATCTCGCTCTTGGCGCCGACGTCGATGCCGCGCGTCGGTTCGTCGAAGATCAGGATGTCGCAATCCCTCGTCAGCCATTTGCCGATAACGACCTTCTGCTGGTTGCCGCCCGACAGGAACCTCACTTCCTGGTCGATACCCGGCGTCCTCACCTTCATCATGTCGACCACCTTCTCGGATACGTTCGCGATCCTGCGGCTCTTCATGAAGCCGAGCGGACCGGCGAATTTTCGATAGCTGGCAATCGCGACGTTCGATTTCACATCGAGGTCGACCAGACAGCCGTACCGCTTGCGGTCCTCCGACAAGTAACCGATTCCGTGCTTGACCGCGTCGACCGGGCTCTTGATCGAGACCTTTCGGCCGTGTACGGCAATCTCGCCCGAATCAATCCGGTCCGCGCCGAACACCGCCCGCGCGACCTCCGTCCGTCCGGCGCCGATCAGTCCGGCGAAGCCGAGAATCTCGCCTCTGCGCAGCGAGAACCCGACGTCCTTCAGCACGCTCCCCCGGTTCAGCCCTTTCACTTCCAGCACCGTTTCCTCGCGGGCAGCCCGCGAACTCGGCGTCGATTCATGGTAGATCTCCCGGCCGACCATCATGGCGATGATCCGGTCGTTCGTCACCTCCGCCGTGCGGACGGTGCCGATGTAGTTGCCGTCGCGCATGACCGTAATCCGGTCGGTGATCCGCTTCATCTCGTCCATGCGATGAGAGATGTAAATGATGCCTACGCCGTTCCTTTTCAGCTCGTCGATGATCGCGAACAGGTCGTCGATTTCGCTCTCGCTCAGCGCCGCAGTCGGCTCGTCCATGATCAGCACCCTTGCGTTGAACGAGAGCGCTTTCGCAATCTCGACCATCTGCTGCTTCGCCACCGTCAGGTCGGACACTTGCGTGTCCGGATCGAGGTTCAGGTTCATCCGCTTGAACAGCGCCCTGACTTGCTCCTTCAGCTTCCCTTCGTCCAGGAACAGCTTGAATGCGCGCGGCTCCCGTCCGATGTAAATATTCTGTGCCGCGGTCAGATCCGGCGCCAGGTTCAATTCCTGGTGGATGATGCTGATGCCGAGATCCTGCGCGGTTTTCGTATCCGGAATTTCCGTTTCCTTGCCCAAATAGACGATACGGCCTTCATCCTTCGTATAGACACCGGTCAGCACCTTCATCAGCGTCGACTTGCCCGCTCCGTTCTCGCCCACCAGCGCATGAACCTCGCCGGCCAGCAGCTCGAAACGACAGTTGTTAAGCGCTTTTACCCCAGGGAAAGATTTGTGTATGCCCTCCATCAAAACCAACCGCCCGCTCATTCTCTCACCCCGCCAATCAGAATCCGTTAGCCTTTAATACGGAAATTGTAAGCGATTTCTTACAGAGCCGGAATTGAATATCTTCTTCAAAAAGGTCAATATTCTCCGATGTGCGAAATCGGACAGGCTTCCGCACAAAAAGGCCCTCCCAAGCCAATCGGGAGAGCGCACGTCAAGGAAGAACAGCCGCCACTTCACCGTTCCACAAACGGAAACAGCAGCTTCTGATTCTCCTCTTCGTATATATTGTCCTTCGTGATGACGACGGAGCCGGTGTCTATACGCTTGGGTACCTTCACGCCGCGCAGCACCTCGACCGCCGTCTTGACGCCCAGGTAGCCCATATTGAAGGGCCGCTGCACGACGGTCGCCTGCATAACGCCCTCCTCGAGCAGCTTCACCTCGTCGATCGAGCTGTCGAAGCCGACCAGCGTGATCCGGCCGACGGCGCCCAGCTCTTTGATCGCCCGCCCGGCACCGACGCTGGACGGTTCATTCAGGCCCACGATTCCGGTTAGGTCGGTATGCTTGAGCAGCAATTGCTTCGTCGTCTCGTACGCCTTCTCCTCGTCGCCGTCACTGTAATAGGTGCCGACGATTTCAAAACGCTCATCGTCCTCAAGCACGGCCCGGACGCCAAGCTCGCGGTCGATTTGTGACGAGGTGCCGCGCACAAAGCTGATGATCGCGATTTTGGACCTGGGCCGATCACCGGCCAGCTCCGCCATTTTCATTCCCACCTTGCGGCCCGCTTCCATATTGTCGGTGGCGATGAAGCTTCGCGTCACATCGCTGTTCAGAGCGGAATCGACGGTGAGCACCGGAATGCCGGCCGCGTCGACCCGCTCCGCATACGGCACCAGCCGGTTATAATCGGTGGCGGCCATCACGACGGCATCGGGCTTATCCCTCAACGCCTGCTCCACAAGCTCGATCTGCCGTTCGATCTGGGTCTCCCTATCCGGTCCGACGATGTCCACATCGACATCGAACTCCCGCGCCGCAACCTCGACGCCGTCGCTCAGCACCTCCCAGAACTCCATGCTCTGCGTCTGCGATTTAATGATCACCGTGATGCGTGTCCGATCCGGAGAGCCGCCGCGCAGCTCCGGAATCCAATACAGTGCCGCAGCCAGCAAAGCCGCACCCGCGGCCAGCACGGTCAACGAGCGGATTAATGTTCCCTTTCTTGCCATTCGGCAGCCGCCTCCTTCTCACCGATGTCGTCCGTGTGAAGCGCGGCGATCGCGACCGTGACGGTCGTACCCGCATCCGGCTTGCTCTCAACCGTCAACCCGAACTCGTGGCCGAAGTACAGGCGGATGCGCTCATGCACGTTGGTCACCCCGACGCCCTTGCCCTCCCGGTACCCAAAGCCTCCCGGCGCAAGCAGCCTCGCAACCGTTTCGGCGTCCATGCCCACGCCATTGTCGTGGACCCGAAGCAGGATGCGTCCCCCGATTTTCTCACCCGTAATCCGAATCGTCCCCGTGCCGTATTTGTTCTTGATGCCGTGATAGATGGCATTTTCCACAAGCGGCTGCAGCGTCACCTTCAGCGTCAGATACGGGAGTATCGCGGGATCCGCCTCAATCTGAAAATCCAGCTTGTCGCGGTACCGCATTTTTTGAATCGTCAGGTAATTCGTTATATGCTCGATCTCCGTCCGGATCGGCACCAGCTCCTTGCCTTTGCTGATGGAAGCGCGGAACAGGCGGGCGAGGGCGGACGTCATGAGCACGACTTCCTCGGATTTCTTCTCCTCTGCCATCCAGATGATCGAATCCAGCGTGTTGTAAAGAAAATGCGGATTGATCTGCGACTGCAAGGCATTCAGCTCGCTGCGCCGCTTGATCTCCTGCTCCTTCACGACCTGACCCATCAGCTCCCGGATCCGGGACACCATGAGATTGAAGGTTCGGGCGAGCCGGCCGATCTCCTTCGACGGGTCGACGGGCACCTGGATATCGAAGTTGCCTTTCTCCACTTCCTTCATGTGCTCCTGCAGCTGGTGGATCGGCTTCGACAGGTTGCGGGACAGCAGGACGGAGAGGATCAGTGCGGCCAAAAGACTGAAGACGCACAACGCCGCGAACGACAGCTGCATCTCCCGCCGGTTGCCGTTCAGCTCGTTCGTGTAGGAAACGCCGACGATTTTCCACCCGAATTCCGAGTCTTGGACCGTATACATCTTGCTCTCTCCGCCGTCATCCGAGATGAACGTGCCGCTCTGCACGCCCAATACCCGGTCGATCGCCTCCGTCTTCAGACGGCTGTAGATGAGCTGCTGCTGCGGATGGTAGACGATATTGCCCTCATTATCCACGATAAACACGTAGCCGCGCTTGCCCAGCTCGATCCTGCTGACGATGTCGTTGATGACGCTGAAGTTCAGATCCACAAGCAGCACGCCCAGCCCCCGGGAGTTGTCGGCGCTCCGGATCTCGCGGCTTAGCGACACGACCCATCGATACTCATCATCGAAAACCGGCTGCACATGTGAAGGCGACACGACCGTCCGTCCGCCGGCCGCGCGCGCGTCGCGGTACCAATCCTGCTCCTCAAGGTTCACATACGGGTTCAAATCCTTTTCCCGCGCATCGGACAAAAACCGCCCGCCCTCATAGCCGAATGCGCTGATGGAGGCGATGTCCTTGCGGGAAATCATGATCGTCCGAAAAAAATCGGAGATGGCTCCTTCATCTCCCTTGCCGATGGACAAATATTCCCTCACGGGGCGATGATTCAGCACCAGAAGCGAAATATTCTCCATATTCGTCACATACGACTGGATGTTGGCATTGACCTGTCCGATCAGCTCTCCGGTAAAATTCTCCGCCGTATCCTGCACGGCGGCCGCGGACAGCTGATAGGAAATGACGGCCATGAAGACCGCCGTAATCAGAATGAGCACGGCGAATGCGGCGGCGATGTTCGACTGAATGCTTTTGAAACGAAATACATTAAGAAGGATCACAGCCCGCCCACCGCCGTTCGCTGGCGGAATTCGGAAGGCGTCTCGCCGGTCGTTTTCTTGAACAGGACGCTGAAATAATGCGGATCCGCATAGCCTACCCGAGCGGCAATCTCGTAGGTTTTCAGGTCCGAAAATTTGAGCAGCTCCCGGGCTTTCTCCATCCGCTGTGCGGTCAGGTACTCGATGAACGTCTTGCCGGTGTGCTGCTTGAACAGCGCGCTGAAGTAGCTGCCGCTCATATGGACCTCCCGGCATACCGCCTTCAGCGACAGGCCTTCGTCCCGGTAATGCTCCTTGATGAAGGCTTCCGCCTTACGGATCTGTGTCTCGCTGAAATCGTTGCGAGCCTCCGAGATCCGGCCGATGGCCCGCAAGCACGTATCGCTCAGCCAGCCTTCGATGTCCTCCAGCGTTTTGAACGAGTAGATGTGGGTGAGCGGGTTCACCCGGTCCCCGAACGGCTCCGGCGCGCCGCCGCCCAACTCGTCCAATGCCTGCAGGAGCGAAAGGATGATCTTCTGGATGCGAATATAACAATGTTCGATCGGCAGATTTGAAGTCTTCAGATGTAAAATGATCTCCGCGATCGCGCGCCGGACTTCCTCTCGGGTACCGGTCTTCACGCCGACGATGAGAGCCTTCTCACATGACGTTGGCAAGGAGGCTCCGTCCGACCGGCGCCCTTCCATGTCGGTAATGCTGATGACCCGGTTCGTGCCGAGCATAAGCCGGTAGTCAAGCGCCGACACCGCGGACCGGTAGGCCTGGCGCAGCTCCTGCAGGTCCGCCACCGGGCGTCCTATGCCGACTGTGACGGTAAAACGCAGATACGTCTCGACGGAATGGCGGATGTCCTCGGCAATCTGCTGCGCCTTGTCATTCAGGGCGCCGCCCTCTTCTCCGGACAGGATGCATACGATCTTCTCTTCCCGGGTGCGGAACACGGCTGTCCCCGGCTCGCGCCCGGCGATCTCCTGCACGATATTGTAGACGGCGAACCGCAGCAGCTCACGTTCCCCCTCATGCCGCTTGTCCCCGAAACGGTCCGCATCTGCCGCCAACACGAGGTAATCGGGCCCCTTAAGCGGCAGCATGAAATAAGAGATCCGCTCCTCCATCTCGCGTGCGCTTAAGTCGGTGCTGACCATCCGTTCCAGGAACCGTTCCCGGAGCACCGGCATGCTCTCATGCAGCTGACGCCTGAGCCGCTCCAGATCCTCCTTCCGGCACTTCTCTTCATCCAGCTCGGCGCGTAATTTGTCCAGAACTGCCGTCAGTTCTCCGGCTGTAATCGGTTTCAAAATAAAATCGTTTACTTTCAGCTTCACGGCCTGCTGTGCGTATTCGAAATCGTCGAAGCCGGTAAGGATAATAACCTTCGTGTTCGAGTACCGCTTAGACAGCTGCCGCGTCAGCTCGAGCCCGTCCATAAACGGCATGTTGATATCGGTCAGCACGACATTCGGCGCGTACCGCTCGGCCGCCTCCAGCGCCTCGAAGCCGTTCTCGCAATCGGCCACGCATTCGAAGCCGTGCTCCTTCCACGCGATCCTTCTTCTGATGCTTTCCCGGACGCCCGCTTCGTCGTCTACAAGCACTATTTTATACATGCCGTCCCCCGTCTCCCTGCTGAGTCGTTTCTCCCATTGATATAGAAATTTTAACATAGCCGCCGGCCGTTGAGTGCGCTTTTTTCGTGTGGACCCCTCCCAGCAAACGTGCGGCCACATTGCTCAAATCCATTCACACCAACACCGCTACGGTCACCTAAGGCTGCTTTATTTCCAATTGTACAACTTTTCCTTTACGCGAAAAGTAAATGCGCTCAGAGACCGGGTGCGGCATAAGCCTGTAGCTTCTACGGACGACATCGTTGAACCGTGATTTCTGTACTAAACGCAAGGCCTCGGATGCCGTTTCCATCCGTTCTTCCGAGCGCATAAGCAGGGTGGTTCGGCGATTAGGAAAAGCGAATACACAACAACCCGGTATGTGGCCTTCATATAACTCCGGCACCAACAGCTGGCATTCGCTCGGAAACGGATTATCCAGGAATACATCCACCGTGCATGACTGACGAAACGGACTGGGCAGGGACAGATTCGGCGGGGTCCATCCCTCAGATTTTAGATTGCGGTAAGCGACGCGCCTGATTCTCTCCTCGGTCCACCGCGGTTGAGATTCCAGCAAAGATCGGTTGATCATCTTGGAGTACCCCTGCTTAAGCTCAAGGTATACAACATGAAGACCGGGAAGGATTTCCTCCGTCAGCAATTCCATGCCGCGTGCAGCTTCCTTCACAAACAGGCTATCCCTCAACGCCGGATATAAGCATGCAGGATCGATGGGTTCCAGAGCCGCTTTGTTTTGAAGCTCCGTCGAACAGTGGATGATCCCGTTCAAATAATCCACGGCCGTATTCAAATCCCCGCTGCGCATATACGTTAGAAACGTACTGTGCAAGCTGACCTGCGCCATCTCCTTCTCTTCTTCCGAACCGACATTGATTTCAAGCAGCAACGGGTCTTCTTCCTTTTGGACGATATGAACGTTTATACTGCTCTTCACTTGCCGAACGACCATTTCCGCAAACGCTTCGGGCCGATCGTATAATCGTACTGGCTTCATCATCATTAATCCCCCCCTATGAATTTTGGCAGACAAAACAAAACCCCTGACAGGACGACGGCGCGTCCGGCCAGGGGTGTGCTTCACCACCAAGATTAAGAAGATTATACCATATACTTAATGAAAATGGGCAGATAATTTTATTTGTATTCAATGAGGCCTAACTGTACTCCCGTCGGATCGAACAATATAGGGGATGGACGAGAAACCAAGCCATGATAAAACTGAATTGCGCCAGATTGCCATAAAGAACCCTCTCCAGATAGGGAACCCTTCCAAAGCGCCATTCCTCCACAAGCTTATGAGAGATCTTTTCCATTTTTAAAAATAAATCCAAAGGACTTGCATATCCTTTTTCTTGGATCAGTTGGTGTACGGCGCGGCGAACCTTTTGGTGTATCTCTTGTCTATTCATACGAATGGCCCCTTCATGATGTTGGAGTCAGGACTGATTGTTCCTGTATCGTTCGGCCCACTCTTCGTAATTAAGTGCATGTCGCTCCATCCAAGATTTAATGACCTCCTCCGCATACTGACGCTCAAAATGGTTCCACTCGTCCCAAATATCCAGTTGCGAAAGTGTATCCTTGAATCTTGGGAACATCCGCATAACGATCCGTATTCTCCTCATCCTCCCAGTCGATACCCGGTTCACCTGTATAGATTTCGTCCATGTCCAAAACCACTTCTCCGGTTTGCAACTCCAGAAAATAAGGATGCTCAAAGTTGTTATCTAGATAGGCATCAATCAGTTCGTCCATAAGTTGTCGCATCGTATTCACTCTCTCCAATTAAATGAAGGTCAGTAAGCAAGCGCTTTGATAGCAAAAATCCATAACCTCATGCGGTTGTGGATTTACATGGTAAAGACAAGGAGAGCCGAACCCCTGTCCGAAGACAACGCCACACAGGCTTCTACGGGTGTAGTCACGGATTTGATGTCCCCAGAGCAACTCCCCAATTGTCTAACCTACTTCTTCGAATTGAAGTACTCTTTGTCTACTCTAAGCTGCTGTTTTAAAATCCGATTAAACAATCCTTTACCGATCTCACCTGTTCCTTTTGAAACTGCAGTTCTTAGAATTTCGCCGTCTGGCAACGTCTTCTCATAAATCTTGTCTCGACCATTCTGTCTTACCATAACCCAGCCATCCCGTCTTAAAAAACTCTCTAAATCGCTCCAGCTAGGCATGGAACATCTGTGCAACCGATTCAACATCGTCTTCCAACAAAACGCGTAAGACGTATGGAGCATGTTTATGTCGATTCGGCGTGTTGTAATATCGGGAATAATTATTCTCGTAATCAATTGCATACTCCACCAAGTACCTAGCCAGTTCGATTCTGAGTTCATCCAATGTCTCTGCGTCCGCAACAATATCCTCAATTTGCTCTATGGATCCAGCGTACCGGCCATCTTCATCCTGCTCAAATTCAAATGTAAACTCGTACACGGATAGCAATTCTTTCATTTGCTTCTTTGAGAACGCCATAATGACATCTCTGTTCCGTTTAATGGCTTGAGGCTTCTCCCTCACAATAGTATCAATAAATTCGCCGAAATTCGCTCTTACTTCTGTAGCGTTAAGTACTGTTTGCATCATCATCCCTCCCTCGCCTCCATTGTACTAGATTATGTACATAATGTACACTATGTAGTATATTCATTTTCAGTTCATATCATACGCATACAAAGCAAAAAGACACCTAATTATAGTGTCTCTTCACATGGTATTGGTGGAGGCGAACCGTGACGAATCGGGAAAGGGAAAAATTCGCCCAGGAGCGGATTTTATAAATGGAAGCGAACCCTTATTTAAGCTTCTAGGTAAACGGATGCCTAGATACGGTGTCCTATGCTTATGTGTGTTCGTCCCATCCGGCGGGAAGGCAATACAACCATTAGTGATTCACCGTGAAATTTTTCTATGGACAGCGCCGCAAAAAGAATGCTGGCCGCTGTGTTTCGGGCGACGGGTTGGATCAAAATATTGCCCTTCAATACACTGCTGTGCATAATGCTCTCCAGCAATACCATGATGCATCACCAGATGGGCAATCGAGTAGGAAATGATACTCTCCGATCTTTCATTAAAGTTCTATCCGGTTGAATGAATGCCGTCGTAGCAGCCGCCGGTTTGCGGATCAATGAGCGGCTGCGGCCTGTGTACCAATCGGTCACCCGAGAGCTCGCCCCGTAACCATACTACGATATTGCACCTGTTCGTTGGTTCTTCCTGTGAAGTTTTATTTGCTGATCCGACGAGATTAATATCGGCAGGATTTTTTTGCTGCTGATCATGGATGACTTGCAATGCGAGCAAATGGGAACTTCGTTGAACGAGAAACTGGCCCTTATCCAACCGTTGCATTCTTCTTTCACACAGGACCAGATGGTGGTCATTTCTTCAGGCAAATTTTCCAGCGGTCTATTCCAAGAATAATTCAATGGACATTCCCCCTTATCTTAATAAGCCTTCATATGCGTCCCTTTGATAAAAAAATCCCCAAACCGCAGGTTTGGGGAGCATGGACTGATCTACAGTTTTACGACATTCTCAGCTTGCTGTCCTCGGTTGCCTTGGACCACGTTAAATTCCACCTGTTGACCTTCATCGAGCGATTTGAAACCATCACCGACGATCGCGCTGAAATGCACGAATACGTCTTCGCCGCCTTCAACCTGGATAAAACCAAAGCCTTTTTCTGCGTTAAACCATTTCACTGTTCCTGTTTGCGTAAGTATTCAGTAAACCCGCACAGAGCGGGATAAATATAACTGGACACACCAT